>JAOUOA010000005.1 GCA_029880625.1 Spirochaetia bacterium | reverse complement strand
ATCTTCCATCCATAATGCAGGAACTTCCTGGGAACTGGGTCTTTCTGAAACGCATCAAACGCTTGTTGCAAATGGTCTTCGTGATAGAGTGGTTATTGCAACGGACGGAAAAATGCTGACAGGAAGAGATGTCGTCATTGCCGCTCTTCTTGGCGCTGAAGAATTCGGATTTTCCACTTCGTCTCTTGTAACTCTCGGCTGCATCATGATGCGCAAGTGTCACCTCAATACCTGCCCTGTCGGCGTTGCAACACAGAACAAGGATCTCAGAAAGAAATTTATGGGTGATCCGCAGTATCTGGTCAATTACATGAAGTTTATTGCCAGGGAAACCCGCGAATACATGGCCATGCTCGGCTTCAGGACCGTAAATGAAATGGTAGGGCAGATCGAAAGAATTACGCCCATCCGTCCCATGGAGCACTGGAAGGCAAGAGGTCTGGACTTTTCTCTTCTTCTTACTCGGGCCATGCCGGCTCTGCCCACAGAGCAGTACTGCATTCGCAAACAGGATCATGCAGTCAAAACACAGATGGATATCAAGCTGATTGAGCTTGCCGAAGCTGCGCTCAGCAACAAAGAAAAAGTGAAAATTGAACTGCCCGTTAAAAATACGGACCGTACTGTCGGAGCCATGCTCGGAGGAGAAGTGGCACGCCTGTACGGCGAAGAGGGGCTCCCTGAAGATACAATATCGATTTTTCTGAAAGGCACTGCAGGACAGAGCTTCGGGGCATTTATTACAAAAGGAATTACGATCCATCTTGAAGGGATGGCCAATGACTACATTGGGAAAGGAATTTCTGGAGGGCGCCTGATAGTCCAGACTCCGGGAGAAGCGGATTATGACGCTTCCGAAAATATTATTGCAGGCAATACATGTCTTTACGGAGGAACTTCCGGCGAAGTTTACGTGAACGGTCTTGCTGGCGAGCGTTTTGCCGTCAGGAACTCCGGCGTTCTGGCTGTTGTGGAAGGCGTCGGCGATCACGGTTGCGAATATATGACAGGCGGAAGCGTGGTTGTTCTTGGAAAAACCGGAAGGAATTTTGCGGCTGGTATGTCCGGCGGAATTGCTTACGTATGGGATGTTACAAATGAATTTCGCCTGAATGTAAATGTCGAAATGGTGGATCTGGAAGACCTTACAGAGGCGGAAGATATTGATATTGTGCTGCATCTGGTCACGCGCCACCATGAATATACAAAATCGAAAAGAGCAAAGATGATACTCGACAACTGGGAAACGGAAAAAGCAAAATTCATCAAGGTAATCCCCGGCGATTATAAAATCGCAATGAAGAAAATGCAGGAAGAGAAATCCATGGAAGTGGAAGAAGCGGAGGCAGTCCATGGGTAAAATCACAGGATTTATGGAGTTCAAGCGGGCCTATATTTCAAAGGCTCCTGTCGAAGAACGGGTCAGGCATTATAAAGAATTTGAAAAGAGTTTCGATGAAGAAACTGCAAAAGTTCAGGGTGCGCGATGTATGGACTGCGGAATCCCCTTCTGTCACGGTGAGACAGGCTGTCCTGTAGACAATCTGATTCCTGAATTTAACGACCATGTTTATAAAGGCAGATGGAAGGATGCGCTTGAAAGCCTTCATTCCACCAATAATTTCCCGGAATTTACAGGAAGAGTCTGTCCGGCTCCGTGCGAATCAGCATGTGTTGTCGGTCTGATTGACCAGCCCATTGCCATAAAAGGAATTGAACGCACAATCATTGACCGCGGTTTTGAAGAAGGCTGGGTGGAACCAAGGCCTCCGCAGATTCAGACTGGAAAAAAGATCGCCATTGTCGGTTCCGGTCCGGCAGGGCTTGCCGCTGCCCAGCAGCTTGCACGCGCAGGTCATTCGGTTACCGTATATGAAAAAATGGACAGAATCGGGGGGCTTCTGCGTTACGGAATCCCTGATTTTAAACTTGAGAAATGGCAGATTGACAGGCGAAAAGGGCAGATGGAAGCGGAAGGAGTCGTTTTCAAGACAAATGTGGAAATTGGAAAAGATATTTCCGGCGAAACTCTACGAGCAGAGAATGACGCTCTCATCCTCGCCATGGGAAGTGACGAACCGTTTGATTTAAAAATGCCCGGCAGAGATCTGAAAAATATTCATTTTGCAATGGAATACCTGGTTGAGCAGAACCGGTTGAATGCAGGAGACTCCATTGAAAATCCGATCACGGCTAAAGATAAAAACATAATTGTCATCGGCGGCGGTGATACAGGATCGGACTGCGTCGGCAATTCTAACCGTCAGGGTGCGAAATCCATCATCATGCTGAGACGCTCCGATATTCCGCCTGAAGAAAGGCCTCCCCATACGCCCTGGCCTCTTTACCCGGATATCCTCTGGACTTCCACCAGCCATGAAGAAGGCGTGGACCGGAAATGGAAAATCAATACACGCGGCTTTAAAGGAAATGATAAAGGCGAAGTTACAGCCATTTATGGCAATTTTGTCGAAAAAGACAAAAATGGAAAATTTGCCGATGTTCCCGGAACTGATTTTGAATGGCCGGCAGATCTTGTTTTTATCGCAATGGGCTACAGGCAGCCCATCCGCCCCGGCCTGATTGAAGAATTTGTTTCGCATGGAATGGATCTGGATGGACAGGGAAACATAAAAGCTCCTTTTGGAATCAAGGACGGATCTTTTGAAACCTCGCTTTCGGGAGTGTATGCATGCGGCGATGTGCGCAGAGGACAGTCTTTAATTGTATGGGCCATTTCTGAAGGACGAAAATGCGCCTATCAGGTGCATCGAAATCTCATGTATCCCGTGAAAAAAAGCCGAATATAAGACAAAACATCCTCTCATCTATTTTTCCGCTCTGCCGATTATAGTTCTATGAAATACCGGTATTTCATTTCTGTACCTGCAGCTGCGGTTTTCTTCTTGTCTGTCTTTCAGGCTGCAGCGGCTCAGCCTGCAGATTTTTTAAATCCATGGATAAACGATGAAGCAAAACGGATGTTCGGCTACAGAAACACGGTTTCAAAATCCATAGCGGGAAGAAATGAATCTGAAATCCTTGATTCCTTCGGTTTAAAATTTAAAATCGACCGTAAAGGACGGCTTTCTTTTGATCCACTGGATGATAACTGGAAGATCAGAACATTTAAAAGAAGCAATATTCTGTTTCATATGGCTGAAGCAGAATCGTTTTATCAAAAAGGTCTTTACGAAGAAGCTCTTTCCATTTATAAATCTGCTTCCTATCTTTTTCTTCTGGGAGATCTTAAAGAACATGAAAGAGAAGCGGCGGTTAAGGCAAAACATGCGATTAACCGCTTTTCGAACGACCATGTCTTTTATGAAGACATCAATCGTAAAATAACTTTCATTGCTGTTTTTGACGATTTGTCGGGAAGGACTCATGTTTTTTCAGCAAAAAGTTCTCTCCATGTTGTACTGCCGGGATCATGGTCCTTCAGGATACCTGAACAAAAATTTCCTGACAGATATGAGGCTGTGTATCTCCGTCAGGCTGAGCATGAGCTGACTGTGGCATGGGAAAAGCCGAAGGGCATCCATTCCATCGGAAATCCTCTGGATAATTATGTGTATCTGTGGGATTACAGACAGCATCTTGACGAACGTATTAAAAGGATGAACCGGTTTGAAAGAAAACTGATTCAGACAGAAGCATGCGGACGCAAAAAAATCTTATCTGAAAAACTGCTCTGTCGCGCCTATGAAGCGGCATTTAACAATCTTCCTTTTTACCAACTGTTTTTTCTGAATGAAAAAGACGGCGTTTATATGATTTATAAAAATCCTGATCCTGTCTCTGCAAAGAATGTGGTGCGCTTTATAGCAAAAAACATAAAACTTTAATTTAAAAATAGACTTTGTATCATGACAATCCGCTAAAATGAAGAAACTGCAGTTCTTTCTGTGAAAACGCCCATTTTTTTAAACGGTTGCCGGAAATGACTTTTCATCTCTGCATTGCAGAGATTTTTTATGATAAAATTTGTTTTTTTGAGCTTATCTTAATCTATGGAACAGACAGCTGTACTGATTATTACTGCAGGATCCATTCTCCTTGCGGGATTTCTGGCCCATGTTCTGGGACAGAAGACCTTTATTCCCAGGGTTACGCTTCTTTTGATCTTTGGCTTTCTGCTCGGACCGGGAGGCTTTAGCCTTCTTCCTGATTTTACCGACAAATGGTTTCCTGTAGTCTCAAGCATTGCCCTGGCCCTTGTCGGATTTCTTCTGGGACACAATCTTACGCGAAGGCAGATTATGCGCAGAGGAAAAAGTGTTCTGATTCTTTCTGTCAGCGTCGTATTTACAACCGCCCTCATCGTCTTTTTGGCTCTGTTCGTTGTTTTTCAGGATGTGGTTCCTGCTCTCATTCTTTCTGTTATTGCAACTGCCACTGCTCCTGCCGCTACTTCTGATGTGATTCTTGAACAGCATTCCAGAGGAAAATTTACCTCGCTGCTTTTAAATATTGTTGCTGTTGATGATGCCTGGGGGCTGATTTTATTTGGAGTGATGTTTTCCTTCCTTAATGTCCTTTCTGGAAACTCTCATGCAGGAAGCATACCCGAATATCTTTTTCGTGAGCTTGTGATTGCTGTTCTGATCGGAATAGTTCTGGGTCTGTTTCTTGCTTATTTTTCAACGCGAATTAAACAGCGAGAGCCTGCTGTTGCAGAAACTCTCGGCATTGTTCTTCTGGGATGCGGTCTGGCGCTTTATTTTCATTCTTCGTTTATCATTACCGGAATGGTGATTGGAATGGTCGTTTCCAATACTATCAAGCATCATGAAAGACCGTTCCATCTTGTGGAAAATTTTGAATGGCCGGTTCTGATTTTCTTTTTTATTCTTGCCGGGGCTTCGTTTCATCTTGAAAGCCTGAAAACGGCGGGGGCTGCAGGAGCCGTATATATTATTTTCCGGGTTGCAGGAAGAATTTTAGGATCCTGGATCGGCGGCAGTCTTCTGAAAGCATCAGGCGAAATTAAAAAATATATGGGACTTGCTCTTCTGCCCCAGGCAGGAGTGGCTGTAGGAATGGCTATGATTGCGGTTCAGCAATTTCCGGAATACAGGGAAGAGATCCTTTCCGTCACTCTCGGAGCAACTGTATTTTTTGAATTAACGGGTCCTCTGTTTACTCGGTACAGTCTGAAAAAAGCGGGTGAAGTTAAAGTGGATGCTTCAGGATCATCGTCTTGATTTTATCACTGGAAAGCATCTGGATTTATGCCGGGACAATTCAGAAAAATACCATGCACAGCCATTTTGCTCTGCAGCTTACAATTACTGAAGAAAAGCCTTTTACTGCTGATTTTCATAACAACTCTGTTTCAAGCAGATCTCTTCTGATCAGGAATAATGTGAAGCATAAGCTTCATTCAGATGAGATTCTGGTTAATCTTTTATTCAATCCCTGTTCTTCTGCCGGGCATTTTTTATTTGCTCAGTTAAAAGATCATAACTGGATAGACTATCATGCATCATGGCTGGATTCGATTAAAGCATCCTTTTCACAGTATTACAAACAAAAAATCGATCAGGAACAGCTCGTTCAGTCTGTCAGCGAAGGGATATCACAAATTTACTGCCTCTGCAGAGAAAGAAATCATTTTGATGATCAGAGAATTTCAGATGCTGTAAGTTATCTCGAGGAACATTCTATGGAAGTTGTTCCCGTTGAAGAAATTGCAAGTGTCTGTTCTCTTTCGCCGGACCGTTTTCTTCATTTATTTAAAGAAAAAACAGGAATTACATACAGACGGTTTCAGCTATGGAATAAACTCCATCATGCTTTTCAATGCGTTCTTTCCGGAATGAGTTTGACCGACTCAGCTTATGAGGCGGGTTTTGCCGACAGTTCACATTTTTCTCGAACCTTCAGAGAAACCTTTGGCGAACTTCCTGGAAAAATATTTAAGATGAAATAACCGGTTTGTTCCATTCTTATTTTGAAAAATGCAAACAAGCATGTTATTTGATCTTCATAAAGAAGAATATATATTTAGAGGCAACGCCTATCCTTGATTATTCCGATCAGGAAATTCAAAATCCAAAACCGCTCCAGAAACTGGGAAAATCTTAGCAGAACAGAAGATAAAATCAGGTTTGAGGAGCGCTGGTATTTTCTGGAAGGAGTGATTCTGGATAAAGCTTATCTTGAAAAGATTCAGAAAAAATGTTCAAACCACAGCGGTCCTTTCTGCAGTTATGGAATATATATTGAGAATCTGAAACAGCCTCAAATTGAATGGGACAAAAATCATACTTTTATTCAGGAGACGGGGATTGATCAAAATTTTGAACTCTTTGATACTCCCGATGTATTTTACAAAAAACACAGCCAGAAATTAAATTTCATAAAATATTTTGTATATTAAGTATATTGGAAGGCACAGAATCAATCGAAATGTAAAAAAAATCCGTAATTAATAAATCTTTTTAATCCCACCCGGGGTTTTACCGGGTTGAATTGTTCGTTATTTCAGTCTAAAAGGATTATAGAGAAGTCCGAGGAAGGAGAAGAAATCATATCCTGAAGTAAAGCAGATCTTTGGATTTGTAAAAGACAGGGAAATTTCTTCAAAGCATAATGAAGATTTCGGATTTTTTACTGGCTTATGAAAATACAGTTGATTACAGGATGGACGGTTGCAGTTTTTTTCTCCGGCATTTTTTTCGGAGTGAATTCACTTGCTTCTGAATCTGTCGACGCCTCGGCTTCCAAAGTCAATCTTATCCCTCATGCACTGATCATTGATTCAGATACGTTTCATATGAATTCTTTTTTTCTTGAACGGGCGCCTCGAATCAGCTCTGGAGAGAGATCGGATGTCGTTAGTTTTGGATTCAGCAATCATGCGCATTACTTTCTCATTCTTGTTGAAAATCCGACTTCCGGAATTCTTTCACGTGTTCTTGTTCTGGATCCGACCTGGCTGGATGAAGTGCAGGTTGAACTGACATCCGGCGGGAAGACTGTTCGATTTTCAGGAGGCGACACCGTCCCTTTTCGCGAAAGATTCATAAATCACAGAAAAATTAATTTTGAACTGCATTTTAAGCCTGGTATAAGCCAGCTTCTTGTCAAAACACGTACCGGCGATCCCTATCTGGTCGGCCTGACACTCTGGGAGAAAAGCAGATTTTATGAAGAGGATGCATACAATCAAATTTATATCGGTCTTGTTTACGGCGTCCTTTTTATCATGCTTTTTTACAACCTGATCCTTTTCTTTGCGGTTCGTGAAAAAATGTTCGCAGCATACGTAAATTATATCTTGTTTT
Organism: Spirochaetia bacterium; assembly: GCA_029880625.1. GTDB lineage: Bacteria > Spirochaetota > Leptospiria > Leptospirales > Leptonemataceae > JAOUOA01. The sequence goes on along the minus strand of JAOUOA010000005.1, from coordinate 10,414 downwards.
TTATCCTGATGCATTCAACCTATAACGGGCACCTGTACCAGATTTTCTGGCCGGAAAGTCCCGTCTGGGGGAACTGGGCTCATTCCGTATTTATTTTCGGATTTGCTTTGTCAGGAATTGTTTTTGCATCGGTATTTCTTGAACTGAAGAAGCGTCTCAGAAATTATTATAAGATGACTGTTGGTTTTGGATTTATAATTGTCTTTCTGTTTATAATCACAGCAGCTGCAGGCGGCTATTCGCTTCATGTAAGGACATCCATCCTTTCTGTTTTCGTTTATACTCCCTTTGTTCTTTTTATCGGTATTGGTTCGCTTCTTTCCGGAAACAGGGCGGCACGGCTTTTTTTAACGGCTGCAATTGCAGGATTTATTGGATCTTTTATTACGGCGCTTACTGTAACAGGCTTGATTCCCTTTACGTTTTATTTTTACCATGCTGTGGATTTCGGCATGCTGATTGATGCAGTACTCCTTTCTCTTGCCATGGCCGAACGGGTCCGTTATTCAAAAAAAGAAGCGGATACAATGAAAGAACAGCTTCTGGATATGAACCGGACTCATGCAGAAAAGCTGGAGCGTGAAATTTCCGAAAGAACCTATGAACTGCAGAGAATCAACAGCAAGCTTCTTGAACTTTCACTTATTGATCCGCTTACAAATATTGGCAACAGGCGAAGGCTTGACGATTTTCTGCAGAGGGAATGGCCGATTCATGCCAGGGAGGGAAAACCCATTTCGTTTCTTTTTTGCGATGTGGATTATTTTAAAAAATACAATGATTGCTTCGGGCACCAGGCAGGCGATGAATGTCTGAAAATGATTGCTCTGACTCTCCGGAGCGTTGTAACACGTCCTGCCGATTTGATAGCACGCTATGGAGGCGAAGAATTTGCCGCCGTGCTTTCTGATACCGATGAAAGCGGCGTGTATTACGTAGCTGAAAAAATTCGAAAACGGATTGAATCCCTTCAGATCCCGCATCCGGATTCTTTTGTTTCGAATTTTGTTACAATCAGCCTTGGTTTTTCCACTTCAATTCCCTCCGAGGATTTTCGTCCGGATGATCTGATCCGTCAGGCCGATGAAGCTCTATATGCTGCCAAGCAGCAGGGACGGAACCGGTCGATGGGTTTTGTTGATATCAAAAAAAAATAATGATCAATCCAGGCCATTCCTCTGTGCGTCCAATCTAAACCCTTCAGTCTATAATTTAAATTTAAAAAAATTCTGGAAAAAGTACTGTACGTATTTTCACTATTGACACAAAATATGCCGATATTAGAAATGGGTGTTTGAGTATAAAAAACAGCGGTCTGATTACAGTTTTACCCGGAATCGGGGTAAAAACAGATATAAAGATATGTATCACAACAGGTTTCAGAATAGAAATGCAAGATACCTCCTTGAGATAAAAGGCGGTTTTTCGTTGCTTCATCTGGGCGGAACCCGATTCATGTATTCTTTTCCCGGAAGATCTCATCCTGGCTATGTTGTAGGCAGGTTTGAAATTAATGCTTTAAGCCGTCACATGCAGGGAATTGCATTCCTTTTAACTGCTGGGCTCCTCTTTGCTGCATATACTTTTTTTACCGGCCCCAGTTCTGCTTCAACCAGCACGAATCCTGCAGCCGTTTCATCAACCATTGAAGATGAAATGGTGAAAACATCCAGAGAAATGGATAAAAAAACCGAGGAAATGAAGCAGAAAATCCTCTCAATGGATGATGAAGAGTCTACCAGCACTAAAAGTTTTTACCATTATAAAGTTAAAAAAGGGGATACCCTGGGATCAATTTCTAAAGCTCTGGGAATCCGTGCAGATCAAATTGCAGCATCTTCAAATCTCAAGCATTATGATGTTTTGAAACCCGGACAGAAGCTTGTTATCCCTGAAAAAAAAGGGGTTGTTTATACAATCAAAAAGGGAGATGTAATTGCAAAGGTAGCGCAATATTACAGTGTTTCTGTTGAAGATATTCAGGCCAGTAATTCTGAAAATCTGGATCTTGACATGCCGGAAGACGGAACCATCATCTTTCTTCCCAATGCAAGGGTTCCTGTCGTAAACAGGACATGGATTTTGCCCGCTTATGGAAGATTGACATCCAGATTCGGAAGAAGGCGTCACCCTTTCCATCGGTATTATCAAAAGCATACAGGCATCGATATTGGCAGCAAATACGGGACAGTAAAAGCAGCAAGAACAGGACAGGTGATTTTTGCTGGCCGACTGGGAAATTATGGGAATGCTGTGATCATCAAGCATCCGGGCGGATACAAAACCCTGTATGCCCATTTAAGCAGAATTTATGTTAAAAAAGGATCTTCGATCCGCCAGGGAAAGAGAATCGGCCGTTCAGGAAATACAGGAATGAGCACGGGGCCGCATCTCCATTTTGAAATTATAAAAAATGGAAGACCGGTAAATCCGCTACGATATGTTCGGTACTGACATTTTTTTTAGAAAAAAAATCGTCAGATAAGCAATAAAAAGAAGTTGATTTTTGGGAAGCAGTTAAATTCATTGAATATCGTAAACTGATTTTACAGGTTTATATTCAACCTACAGACCTGAATCATTCATCCCATACATTTTTTCAGCAGCGTTCTTTTTTACAGGGGCGTAATTTCCAGATACACGGCTAACCGATGAACCCTGCGAAATTAAATGCAGAATCAATATGAGATGCAATCTTTCTGAAGTTTATGAGTTGAAAAGTCGGCTGAGTGAAGCTGCACTTCACCGGAATATAAGCCGAAGTTTTCAAAAAATGCAGTAAAATATAAGAAAGAGGCTGTTCTGATCAGTCTTTCAATTAGAATTTATAAATATGAATTATGGCCAGGAGAATTTATGCCAGTAAGAAAAGGTTCGAGAGAAAAACGAAGCAGTAAAGAAACATACAATAACGAAGAAGATATTGCCGATAACGATGAAATGAAGAATGATGAGGAAGGCTTCGAGGAAAATAATGGAAGTGATCGAAATCATCGTGGGAAAAGCCGGAAAAATCAGGGAAATCCCAATAACGGACCGACTCCCAAACCGATTGACCTTACAGAATTGAAGCGAAAGCCCATTGAAGAACTGACCACCATTGCAGAAGAGATGGGAGTGGAAAACAATGCCGGACTTAAAAAACAAAACTTAATTTTTGCCATTCTGCAGAAACAGGCAGAACAGAACGGCGTGGTGTTTGCAGCAGGAACCCTTGAAAAGCTGCCCGAGGGCTACGGATTTTTACGAAGCTCTGATTACAACTATCTTCCGGGACCGGACGATATTTATGTTTCGCCTTCGCAAATCAGGCTTTTCGGCCTTCGGACGGGAGATACCATCACCGGCCAAATTCGTCCTCCGAAAGACTCTGAACGTTTTTTTGCCATGCTCCGGGTCGATTCCGTAAACGGTGAAGGTCCAGAAGTTGCTCACAAGCGCATTCTTTTTGACAATCTAACGCCCCTTTATCCTGACGAACGTCTGGTAATGGAATGGAATCCAGCGCAGATGGATACTAGAATCATTGATCTTCTCAGTCCCATCGGAAAAGGGCAGCGCGGTTTAATTGTTGCCCCTCCGAGGACCGGTAAAACGATCCTCATGCAGAATATTGCCAATGCAATTACAGAAAACCATCCAGAAGTCATTCTCATGGTCCTTCTGATTGACGAACGTCCTGAAGAAGTTACAGATATGGCTCGCAATGTTAAGGGCGAGGTTGTAAGTTCCACGTTTGATGAACCTGCTTCCCGGCACGTTCAGGTTTCTGAAATGGTCATTGAAAAGGCAAAACGGCAGGTGGAGCATGGGAGAGACGTTGTTATCCTTCTGGATTCCATTACAAGACTGGCCCGTGCCTACAATCAGGTAATCCCCACTTCGGGAAAAATTCTTTCCGGGGGTGTGGACTCCAATGCTCTTCATAAACCCAAGCGTTTTTTCGGCGCTGCAAGAAATATTGAACATGGCGGTTCTCTTACCATTCTTGCAACTGCACTGATTGATACAGGTTCCAGAATGGACGAAGTTATTTTTGAAGAGTTTAAAGGAACCGGCAATATGGAAATTCATCTGGACAGAAGACTTTCTGACAAAAGAATATTCCCGGCCATTGATATCAATAAATCTGGAACCAGAAAAGAAGAACTTCTCCTTGATCAGGAAGTTCTGAACAAGGTGTTTGTTCTGCGCAAGGCGTTGAGCCCCATGTCTGCAACAGAAACCATGGAACTTCTGCTGGATCGAATGAAAGGACAGAAAACCAACGAGGATTTCCTCCTCAGTATGAATGTTCCATCGGGCGGAGGGTCAAACTGATTCCTGAGATTGTTAATGAATTGACTCCATAAGGTATGGCAGGGGATCTGGTCTTTGATAGAGGTAGAATCATGAAACAGGGTATACATCCGGAATATAAAGAAGCGGTTATCAAGTGCGCATGCGGGACAACGTTTCAGACAAAGTCCACGCGCGGGGATATGAATGTAGAAATTTGTTCAGCCTGCCATCCTTTTTATACAGGAAACCAGAAAATTGTCGATGCGGCAGGACGAGTGGACCGCTTTAAAAAGAAATACAAAATGAAGTAATTCTTTCAATTCCTATAAAATTGAGTTTCAAAATAAATCCTTCTTTTGAAAATAGAACCGATGTTCGGTTCTATTAAAAAAATTCTTAATCTCGGCAGAAAAAAACCTGAAATCATCCGTACCCGGGAAGATGTTGATTACGATCTTGACTCCCTGATTTCTTCGCTAAAAGCAAGACTGAATCAGTTCCTCATTACAAGAAATGCGCCGCCCGGCGAAATTAAAGCTACTAAAAATTGGAAATTGAGTAAAAACAGCAGGGGACTGTTCCGTCTGGAAAATGATTCGATTTCTGTTCTTATAAATACAGAACCTTTTCTTGCCGTAAAAAACGGAAAAATCACCGGTCTGATCCGGATGCCTGAAGTATCTCTCTGCAGGCTGATTTCAGATCATACAGATGTTTTAGATTTTTTTTCCATGGCAGAACCTCTCCGATCCGAATATACATCGCTTTTACAGGACTTTACACGGACAGAACCGGAATTTCCCGGTATTGATGATTTGGAGCACTGGGAAGTTTTTGATCTCTACCAGATGATTGCAAGAAACAGTCCCAATACCCTCGTCCATGTCCTGCTTCATGCATCAGATCAGAGCCGGAAAAAAATCCAGGAACAGCTTTCTCTCCGGAAAAAAGAAATCCTGATACTTGAGATGAAATCGCTGCAGTCAGGGGGAAGCGCTGCAGGCATGAATCCACATTCCCGAAACCGGCCGCTTCTGGAATATGAAGATGCTCTCCTGGAGTTTCGAAGAAAGATGCGGGATTATCTCCATGAAAAGCAGTTAAAAGATAGGAAAAAGTTGCAACATTCAGGGCCTGTAGAAAATTCAGAACATGAATCCTGAAAATACCATCGAATCCAGTATGCAAACAGTGGATCCTTCTTTTTTTGAGGCGGCCCGTTCCGGGATCAACCGCTTAGTTGAAAATATTCAGACCGTGATTATCATCCAGAGACAGAAACTGGAATATATTGTCGCTTCCCGGATTGCAGGCGGACATGTCATCCTTGCCGATTCGCACGGAGTTGGAAAGACTTCTCTCGCACGTGCTCTTGCCGGTTCTATCGACTGGGGCGAAGCGGAAGTTTCGCGCGAAGGAGTTTCCATAGATCACTTTTCCCGGATTCAGTGTACAGTGGATCTTCTGCCCCAGGATATCCTCGGATTCAACCGTTACGATATGTCCGGCGGACAGCATGTTTTTAACCGCGGCCCCATCTTCGCTCATTTTATTCTCTGCGATGAAATTAATCTTCTAACACCCAAGACCCAGGGCAGTTTTTTTCAGGCCATGGAAGAAGGTATGGTCAGCATTGAAGGCGAAACCTATGAGCTTCCCGATCCTTTCTTTATTATCGCCACCATGAATTTGCGCGGGTCGCATCTGTTTCCGCTTCCGGCTCCGCAGCTGGATCGATTTATGACACAGATTTCGCTCGGGTATCCGGCGCATGAAAGCGAGCTGGAAATTCTTCTTAAACACGGAACAGATAATTCCTGGAAGGGATTCGGACCCGTTGTTGAGGTAAAAGAGCTTTTTGCCTGGCAGAAACTGGTCGACCAGGTCACGGCAAGCCGCGAACTTGTAAATTATATTGTACAGATTGTCAGGAAAACACGCGAATACCCCGGTGTTGTAACGGGAGCAAGTCCCCGCGCCGGTATCAAACTTCTGCGTCTTGCTCGTGCCCTGGCCCTGGTTCGCGGAATGAATTATGTAACCCCAGATCTTATTAAAGAGCTTCTGGTTCCCTGTCTTGCGCACAGGATTGAGCTGGAAGATCCGTCCCAGGATGCCGCGGATATGCTGGAGCAGGTCATCAAGGAAGTCAAGGTTTAGTCCATCAGGGATATTGAATACGAATCAAGCATGAGCAGAAGAAGTTTTCTTCAGAGGATCTATAAAACGATTCATTATTATTTCCCTTTTACCGCTGCAGGCACGGTATACGTATCTGTTTCCGTTTATCTGCTCGGCACTGCTTTCGCATCGGGAAATGTATATGCATTTCTTTTTTCCATTTCGTCAATGGTTCTTCTGATCATTCTCGCATTTCTTGCAAGACTGCAGGCATTCAGGATGGGCTCTGTTCAGATTTCCTGGGATTCCGGGAATCCTCTGATTGCAAGAAAGATTGGGGGCGATCAGGTTTTGCACCTCGGCGAAGACAGTCCGCTGTATTTTTTCAGAATACACTTTGTTTTGAAAGGGATCCTTCATGCAGGAAGAAAGGCTCCGCTTTACTACTACAGAGAGGCCTCCGCTTCGGCCGGTTCTCACGTTTCCATTCCATTTTCGTTTCCGGTTTCGGGAAGGCTGGATGTGGGAGGCCATGCCGTTCTCCATGATATTTTCGGATTTGTCCGCGCAAGGATCGGGAATGCGGAACGAAGAACTCTTTACGTAAGACCTCCGGTTTTCTCCATGAAGATTCCCCCGCGATTTGAGAATTCCTTCAGTCTGGAAAGCTCCAGAAACCGACGCAGCTCCGATGAAGAAAAATACTACATGCGCGAATACATGCCCGGAGACAGAATGAAGGATATTAACTGGAAATCCTCTTCGCGAATTGCCAAGCTGATTACCAGAATTTCCCCCGCTTCCCCCGAGCAGTCAAAGGTGATCCAGATTCTGTTTCGAACGGGGAATCCGAATCCGAATGACTCTCTTGAATCTGTCATGCATCTTAATTTTATTAAAAGCTGGCTTCTCTCATTTATAATTTCGCTTCAGGGCGAAGGTGGGGACAGTTTTCGTTTTGTTGTGACCACTCCGGAAGGCAGCTTCGAAGTGGATGATCCGGGCGATCTTGACGCATTGTCTGTCAGGCTTTCTTCCATTCCCTATTCCAATCATGAATTTGATATTCCCTGGGAGGGGATTGCCCATGAAGTGATTGTTTTTGCAACAGGTTACGACAGAGATCTGCCTCATTACATCGCTTCACATCCCGGTGTGAATTTTAGAGTTTTTCAAACGGTCCGCGGAAAAGGGAAACAGTCAAGGAAGATCAGTTTTTTCAGGCAGTTTGATCCGACGCTTTTTCCGGGACTCTGGATCCTGCGCCGTCAAAAACCTACTGCAGCAGGAATCAATGATACAGGAGCAAGAAAAGAAAAGCTTTCTGTTTCTTTTTAGGTTTTTTCTGATAGAGTGGTGAGAATATGAAGAAATTATTTTTTACAAGACTTCTGATTTATACATCCGCCGTAGTCATTTCCGGTGTGCATCCTGCCGTTGCCGTGGGATACGATCAGGTAGGTATCTGGACCTATTTTTTTGCAGTTCCAGCTTATATGCTCATGGCTTTTTTTCTGAAGCGTCCTCGTTTTACATTTTTTGTTGAAGCTTCAGTTCCTGCTGCCGTTCTTTTCTTTCTCATTATCTTTTCTGCAGCAGTGGACCGTCAGGTAATCCTGATGGCTGTGCTTTCTATTTATGCATATTTCAGCACGCGTTTTGTTTTTTCAGATACGGGAAGAGGTCCGACCTTTGCCGTTATTGAAGTATTCCTTCTGGGAGGCGTGTATTACAATATCATCAACTTTTCCCGTTCTTCGGAAGAGCTTGCTTCAAAAAGCGAAGATTGGACGGCCTTTCTTCTGGTGTTTTCAACCGCTCTCTTTCTTCTCCATGCTGTGGTTCTTTATCTTGCCGCATTTCCCGACCGCGCAAAAGAAAAAAAGCGAAGAGAGCTTGCCTTTATGGCGGGATTCCTTTTATTAATCGGTTTTCCGCTTGTGATACTTCTTCCGAAAGATTTTGTAAACCATAAAATCGAACTCAATGAACTGGAAGATGAACCGCCGCCAAATCCTTCGGATCTGGGCAGGGGATTAACTTCAAAAGGCGGCGGAGGACAGGGGCGTTCCCAGAGAGATACTCAGAACGGAAAACCCCTTGGAGAAAGGCCTGAAAAATTTCCTTCGCAGCTCCAGGGAGGCGGGTCCGGTCATCAGGGCGATGTCCCTGAAAAAGATTCCCAGAGGAATGATCCGAACGGCGGCGGCGGAGCTCCCAAGAATGAAGGCGGCGGAACACCGCAGAATCAGCAGGGAAATGGATCTTCACAGGGCGACAACCAGGGGCAGGACGGTTCTTCGAAACAGTCTGGCCAGGACAAGGGGCCGAAACTAGAAGGCGTTCCCGCCGACCAGTGGGATAATTACTCCGGATCGGGCGGAGGCAGTCAGGGTGAGAATCAGTCTGAAAGCCAGCAGGGCGAAGGAAAGGGAGATCAGTCAGGGCAGAGCGGGAACAGCAGTTCCAGCGGAAAGGGCAAAGGCGGGAAGCAGAAGGCGGTGATGATTATTGTTTCGCCTGTCAATCCTGTTTATGCTGCATCCGACTATATTGGAGATTTTGATAAAGAAAAAGGGTTTATGCTTTCAGAAGACATTCTGATTAACCGCCTGAAGGACCTTCGTCTTCTGGAAACCTGGAAAAATTTTGAACCTATGACGGATGCGGCGCGAAAGGATGTTGAAATCTTCTATCTTTCGACCATTAAATACAGAGTGGTCGCCTACAGGCCGGAAAGCGTTGAACCGACGGTTATGAATAAAAGATACCATCCGTTCAATCTTTCGTATAAGTCCAAATCTTTAATCAGTCTATCAGGTCCGGAAGAATGGGAAAATATTGTCGAGCTTTCCTACGGCGAAAGCAAGGAATATGAAAAATATCTGCATGTGGATCTTGAAGATTCCGACAGAGAGGTGTTTAAGAGCTATTTAAAAAATACAATTGGCACGCAGGAAGGTTATTTCGGCAGAGTGAAGGCCATTCTTGTATCTTTTAAAGATTTTCAGTATGAACTGGGAATGGATGACGAGATGAATGTTTCTAAAATCCGTAAATTTCTGGTTGAAACGAAAACAGGAGACTGCTCAGAATTTTCTCATACGGTTGCCCTTCTCGGCAGAATGGCGGGAATCCCTACCCGTGTGGTTCAGGGATATGTTGCTTCAAAAGATCTTCAGACACCGGCGCATCGAGGCGGCGTGAAGGTTCTTCGCAAAAGTATTCCAATTCTGAAAAAATATCCTGCTTCGGATATTTATCTTGTGACAACGTCTCACCGTCATGCCTGGGTGCAGTTTTATATGCCCGGTTATGGGTGGGTTGATATTGAAACTACGTCTTATGCGAAACCTCCAAAACCGGAAATGGATCCCAATGCAATGGATGTTGTCATTCCTCTGATTGAAGAAAAAGACAATCCCAGGGCCAACAAGTTTGTGATCCCCTGGCGTTTTATGGGGAAACTTGCTCTCATTCTTGCATCGGGATTCATGATAGGCCTGTACGGCTTTCGTTACGGAAGAGAAGTGTATTTTTTTTCCCGTTCAAAAGCTTCATCATCGGCCGGTCTAACTGCGCTGTATTCTTTTGTCCTCATGAGGCTTGCAGCAAACGGATATCCACTCAAGCAAAAATGGAAAACACCAAAAGAATATGCAGCATCTGCAGATCAATCCATCAATGATTTTGCAGAGCTTTATACGATGCTTCGTTTTCGCGAAATGTATGGCGAAGGAGAAAGGGAGAAAGCGTGGTCCGATATCAGAAATTCAGCAAAAACCATGCTCAAGACAACTAGAAAAAAGGGCTTTTTTCGGATGGTTCTTCGCTGGTTCAGTCTCCGGGGGATTTATTATTAATGAAGCGGCATTTGTTAACAATATGGATTGATAGTTTTTTATGAAAACGCAGTTTAACAGAGTTAAAACTGGAAAACAGTACCGGAAGCATGCTTTTTTACTAAAGGCCTCCGGCCGGGCTGCGCTCGCCGCTGCTTTGTTTGCGGGTC
>JAOUOA010000204.1 GCA_029880625.1 Spirochaetia bacterium | reverse complement strand
TGGAACTGAAAGAAAAGCCTGTAATTATTCTGACTTCAAATTATTCCAGAGAAGAGATTATAGCTTCGTCGAAAAAACCTCTGGATTACGAGCTCATTGAGAAGCCCGTTACTGAATCATTGATTTACAATGCTCTTGCAAGATCTTTTTACGATTTTAATCAGGATGAGCCAGATGCGCAGAAAATTGAAGTGGATTATAAACGGGAAAATATAAGTTCCCGGGTTGAAAATATTAAAATCCTGCTGGCAGAGGATAATGAAATCAATCAGGAGCTTGCGCATGATATTTTAACGGGAGCAGGATATGAAGTTGATGTTGTGTCAAATGGCAAAGATGCTGTAGCGAAATCCCGGGAAAATCATTATGATTTGATTTTAATGGATCTTCAGATGCCTTTGATGGATGGGATTGAAGCTGCAGAAAAAATCAGAAGTTTTAATGCTCCCGCGAATGAGATTCCTATCCTTGCCATGACAGCCAATGCCATGGAGAAAGATAAAGAAGAGTGCCTTCAGGCGGGAATGAATGATCATATTTCCAAACCGATTGATCCTGAGCAGCTGTTACAGGTTCTTCAAAAATGGACAGGTCAGACCAAATTCCACGCAAAGGATTTTGGCGTAAAAGAAAAATCCAGCAGTCAAAAACGAAGTATGGCTCATGAGCAGAAGAATCATCTGCATAACGGAAACGATCATGATTTCCCTGAGATCTTTGGAATTGATATTGAAGACGGACTACGCATTGTCATGGGTGATGAAAAAAAATACAGAAGGCTTCTGCGGAAATTTCGTGACGGATATGCCGATATGACGGATCAGATCAGAAAGTATCTTTCGGAAAAGGATTTTTCGTCAGCAGAACGTCTTGCCCATACTCTCAAAGGTCTTTCGGGGAATATTGGAGCCGTATTTCTCCAGAAATCTTCAGAAGAACTGGAACATTACTTGAAGCATTTGATTCAGAAAAAACATCTGTCAAACTCATCCGGAGAAAGCGAAATGGATCTTCTTTATCGTAAAATTGAAAGATGCGAAAAAGATTTAAAGTCCGTAGTGGATTCTCTTGCTGATATAACTGAGCCTGAAGAAAGTTCTGCATCTGAAATATCTGGAATGAATTTTGAAGAGACAGAAAAGCTCTGGGCGAAACTGATAGGAGAAATCCGTGAGTATGATCCCCGGGCAATGGATACATTTTCTTCAGTTCAAAACGGTTCCGGTGATTTCGCGTCGGACTGGCAGATGCTTGCGCTTGCATCGTTCCTTGAGCAGTATGAATTTGATGAAGCGCTGGAGCAGGCAGAAATGATTTATGAAAGAATGATGAATTCCAGGAAGGTGACGACATGAGCGCAGATGCAGACATAAATGAAGAATATATCTTAATTGTAGATGACACGCCGGAAAATCTGGATATCCTACGGGATCTTTTAAAAGGAAAATACCGTCTCAAAGCTGCATTGAACGGCGAAGGATGCCTGAAAATAGCAAAATCGGAAAAAAAGCCTTCTTTGATCCTTCTTGATATTATGATGCCGGGAATGGATGGCTTTGAAGTGTGCAGGGAACTTCAGTCTTCAGAGGATACAGCGGATATTCCGGTAATTTTTCTTACCGCAATGAGCCGTGAAAGCGATATTGTCAAAGGATTTGCGGCCGGCGCAGTGGATTATGTTCGAAAGCCGTTTAATCCCGCAGAGCTTCTTTCTCGCGTGGATACGCATTTAAAAGTAAAGCGGCATGAAGATTTTATTCGATCCGTAAGCGAAGAAAGAAAAGAGCTTCTTCATATGCTCTGTCATGATCTCACCAATCCGATGGGATTCGTGATCAGTATTGCCCGTCTTTCCGAGGAAAATCCTGAAGAAATCAAGCGCTTTATCGGTGATATCAAAACGGTAATGGAAAACGGACTGGATACGGTTGATCTTGTCCGAAAAATGATGGCGCTTGATGAAAATAAAATTCATCTGTCGATCGAAAAGATGAATTTGAACGACCTTCTTCAGGAATCTCTCCGAATCCTGAACCGCAGGATTGAAGAAAAGGAAATTCGCATGGAACTGGACGTAGATCCGGAATTTCAGGTGCGGGTTGAAAAAACATCCTTTGTAAATTCAGTTGTAAATAATCTTCTGACCAATGCCATGAAATTTTCTGAACCGGGTTCTGTGATTCAGATACAGGCGGAGCGGGTAAACGGTCATCTGGATCTTTCCATCCGCGATCACGGCATCGGTATGCCGGAAAGTGTTCTGCAGAATATTTTTGATGCCGGAAAATCTGTTTCCCGGTCCGGAACCCGCGGAGAAAGGGGGACGGGGTACGGAATGCCTCTTGTGAAAAAATTTATTGAGGCATACGGCGGAAGCATTACGATTGATTCAAAGGAAAAAGAAACCGATCCGGACGGTCACGGAACGGAAGTGCGCATGAAACTGAATGTTTCGTCCTCAGAATAAATCCTGATGCTGCAACTCTTGCTTCAGAAGCTTTACTGCATTGATGTATTTTCTGCTGACTGTTCTTCTTGAAATATTCATTTCCCGCGCGATTTCTTCGAGCTTAAGATTCTTCTCGTATTTGCATCGGATAATGCTTTGTTCCGGCTCCTGAAGCTGATGCACAGCCTGCTTCAGTTTTTCTTTTGTGACCTGTTTGTTTAAGTGATTCTCGCATGAATCTCTTGAATCTGCCGCAAGATCAACTGAATCCGTGGCGAATTCATGTCTGGCAGAAAAATTCTGCATACTCCGCAGGTATTTGTTTTTCGCAATCACCTTGATCCAGGGAAGAAAGTTCCCTTTTTCCGGGTTAAAGGAATTGCGCGATTTATGCGCCTGTATAAAAGCCTCCTGGGTAATGTCTTCTGCAGTGTCAAAATGGCTGCAGAGACTCATGATGTACAGAAAAACATGTGTGTGATATTTTCTGTACATTTCGCTTATGTTGATTTCTGCTGTTTGAAGTTCCATGTCAATTCTCCTCTTTTCGAATGTTGAAAAATTAAAACCAACTCTTAAAACGATGACTTTTCCGGCGCCTGATTCGCAATGCCCCGGCCTTTTTTTATGCGAATCATTATTCATAAGAACAGCCTGCCTGCCGCAAAAATTCCTGCTGCTGTCATAACGAAAAATATAACAGCCGCCTCTTTAATTGTGAAAATATTGCTTTTTACCGGTTTGAGAAAAACAAGCGCAAAGATGAAATTTGGAATCCAGCACATCCAGGAAACGATCTGATAGGCGATTTCAGGCCCCATTCCGCTTAAAATCAGCAGAGGCTGTTCCAGGCGAAGCGTTACTGCTGCGAAGGTCAGCGAAAAATTCAGTTTGATCCAGACCCCGTGTTTTTTAAAATTACTTGTGCCGAGCATCCATCCTGAAATCAACAGCGTGCCAAGCCAGAACACCCCTGCAAACGTAAAGCCGGCCCGTGCAGGAATTCCGCCCAGAGCATCGCCTGCAATGATCATTCCTCCGGATGCGCTTAACAATACGGAGAGAAAATATAAAGAACCGAAAATTTGATGGGTTTTTCTGTGTTCAGAAGGCAAAATCAGCAGTTGAACAAATCCGATGAGAAGCGCTGTACTTCCGAAAATGATATGAAAGAGAAATGACAGTCGAGCTTCCATCAGCCATCCGTAAAAATGATAGAAAAACTTCCGCTCGGTTTCGGATGCATGGAGCATTAAGCTTTCTGCATCGGGAACCAGAAGCAGATATATGTATTTAAATGCAATAAAGACTGCCAGCAGGGCAGACAGGGCCAGTCCTGTATAAAGAGTGATATTTTGAGTTTTGCGGTTCATCCCGATTCCCTGTAATGTTTACCTTATACAGGAAATCGGGATTTCAGTCAACGGTCCTGGAAGGAACGTTATATAGAAGGGAATGAACGATACAGATTGGGATTATCCGTCACTTTGCCGTTTCATCGGAATTGCAGATTTATCGGTGATTGAGCATTTCTTTTAAGATTTCTGCATATTTTCTTCCTGCAGTGAGAGTGGTTTCATCGGAATCTTTCAGGAAAACCTGGTAGCGTCCTCCAATCAGATACTGGATATGAGATATGTAGCGAAGATTGATGATGGTCTGTTTATGAATTCTGAGAAACTGCTCCGGAAGCTTTTTTTCGACTTCATGAAGGAGACGGGGCGTTTCTAAATCCCGCTTTTCGGTATGGATGACGGAATGCTTTTCATGGGATGTTATATAAATGATTTCATGGAAAGGAACCAGAAAATGATTTTCTTTTTCTGTGACAAGAAGTCCGGCATTGTTCAGGGGCTTTTCCTCTTCTTCGCTTTTCCGGATTCTTTTTACGGCTCTGTCAAGGGACAGGCTGAAGCGTTCCCGCGTGATCGGTTTTTTCAGGTAGTCCAGAGCCCCGAGTTCAAACGCTTTGAGAGCATGGCCGCCCATTGCCGTAATAAAAATAATATAGGGAATGCGGTCAAGCTGTTCAAGAACTTCAAGACCGCTCATGATGGGAAGATCAATATCTAAAAAGACCAGATCAAAGTTTTCTGAACGGATTTTTTCAAGAGCTTCCGCTCCGTCTCTTGCAATGCCACGAAGGGAAAGCTCGGGCCGTGACGAAATATAGTCAATCAGAAGATCTCTGGACTGGATTTCATCTTCTACTAAAATTACGGACAGAGTCTGCTTCGTCATTCAGTCTGATTCTCCTTTATGAAATTATTAAATTCAATGATTACAGCGACGCCCGGTCCGGGATCTTGATTTTGAATGGTTAAATCGGCATCTTTGTAGAAATGTCTGAGGCGTTTTTGAATATTTCCAAGCGAACGCCCGTAGGGATCATCTGTTTTTACGGCATCGCCGTTATCGGCCACTTTAATTCTGCAGCCGTCGTCAAGGAGTTCTATGCGCACGTCAATCCTGCCGGGGCCGGATCTTCGTCTAAGGCCGTGTTTGATGGAATTTTCAATCAGAGGCTGTACGGAAAGAGGCGGAATCTGAATGGAGGGCAGCGGCCTGTCATAATTCAGTGTGTAGGAAAAGTTTTCCCCGAAACGGATTTCCTGCATTTTTAAAAAATTTTCGCAGAATTCAAGTTCCTGCTCCAGCGGGATGAGAGATTCGGAAGATTGATCGGTGAGAAAACGGTAATGGTCTGTAAGGATTTCAGCAGTTTCGCCTGCTTTTTCGCTCTGCTTCTGTTCGATCAGGGCATGGAGCGCCGAAAGCGAATTAAAAAGAAAATGCGGATTCATTCTATCCTGTAAAAGCTTTAACTGTGATTTTTCAAGGTCGCGTTCTGCAAGAGAAAGCGCCATCTTTTTTTGAATGAGCTCTTCTGAAGTCTGGATGAGACGGCGGTTGTAAAGGTATCCCAGGAGAAAAATAAAAATCATTACTCCGTAGTGGTAGTAAATTCTTTCTCTGGGAAATACGTCCAGATCGCCAAGAACTTCCCGGAGTCCGAAAGAAGCAAGAACAGCTATGGAAAGAGTCAGAATCTGCGCTTCTCTGTCGCCGGATAATGCGCGGTACAGAGCATGGACGGGAAGGGTCAGAATAATCAAAAAGAGGATTATGTAATTAATAATGTTCATGATGTTGAAATACAGATTGTTTTGCGGTTGAATTTGATTTGAGATAAGAAAGATAACATTTAATCCCATAAAGAATGCAGAGGAATACATAATCCAGTTAATGATCCCGAAAGGACCGGAGCCGAGCATCTGTCTGTGAAACATATAAAGCGAAACAACCCATACAGCCTGAAAAAAAATGGCCAGAAGAAAGAATAAGGAAGGCATCCCGGCAAGAAAAACAAAAAGCTGGCTGCCGAAAAGCATCCACAGGCCTGTTCCGGAGGCGAATAAAGGAAATGCAAACATGAATTTCTGAATCTGACGTCTTCGCGTAAATCCGATAAAGAGCGAAATCAATCCAATCAGGGATGTCAGAGCGCCGATAATCAGTTCGTCAATTCCGTCCCG
>JAOUOA010000203.1 GCA_029880625.1 Spirochaetia bacterium | reverse complement strand
ATGAAGAATCAATTCTCCGTAAAGAAGCAGAAAAAATTATTCAGCAGATCCCCCTTAAAACTTAAACCAGAATCATCATTGCAAGATTTGATTCATGCTTTATCCACCTATTCATGTTAGAATACATCTATTTTTCCCGTCCTAAATAAAAGTTACAAAATTGATTACAGATCTATGAAAATCTTTTTGGTTATGCATTAAGGATTAATTGGGAAAAGGATAATTTACAGATGGAGTTTACAGAAATATCAAAACCTAAATTTCCTTCTTTTGAAAACAAAAGCTTTTTATCCCTGCGCTTGCTTTTTTCTTTGAGCGGAATCGCCTTCATTCTTTTTTTAATTCTTCTTTTTGAAAAAAACTATCCACTGATTCATCTGTTTTTATTGACAATTGCCTTTTCAGCATCTGCATTGCTTTGTGGAATTTCCTATTATGCAGGCAGAAATGAAAGCAGCCCGGCATTTCAAGGGATTTCTCTTTCGTCGGGAATCTTTGCCATCCTTACACTTATCAATACCCTGCTGATTGCAGCAGAACCGGCAGCCGCTTCTTCAAATACGATTCAGGATAGCATATTGTTAAGCGCCTGGATTGTCTTCCCTGCCGGAATAATTTTCATAAATTTTTTTCCATACAGGCTTCTCAAAAATATGAAGTTATCAATTCCCCTGTATGCTTTCAGTTCAGTTATAATTATGATTCTTGTGTATTCTGCCGCAGGCTTCTCGCACAAAATCTCTGCAGATCCTCTCAGCTTTCTATATTCAATCAGTCCTGTGTTATGGACTGTCGTTTCGATTTCAGCATACAAGAACCGCTTAAAGTTTCCGGACCTTTTCCCTGCAGCGGTCATTTTTACCATTTCAGCAGTATTTCTTCTTCTTTATAAATCCGAAGTAATTTCTTTTCTTTCTTTTACACACACTTCAGTCATCATCGCGCTGTTCATTCTCATCAATGCCACTGTAAACATGGAACTCCAGAGACTACGATCTATGCTCGAAGACGTTCGTAAAAATCTCCTTCTGAAAAATGAAATCATCCGCAGAATCCCTACAGGGATTATACTCTCGCGTATTGACAGCGGAACCATTCTGTATGTGAATCCCCAGATTGAAAAATTATTTGGCTATAAAAAAGAAGAAATTCTCGGAATGAATGTTTCAGAATTATACGCTCTTGAAAAGGAAGAAGCGGAAGCTTTTAAAAACTCAATCATGGAAACGGTAAGGGAAAAAGGAATCTGGTCAGGAGAAACTCTCAGCAAATCTAAATACGGGAACCAATTCTTATGCCATTCCAGCGGAACCATCTTCAAAGATGAAATTCTGGGTGATCTTTGCCTTGGAGTCCATAAGAATATCTCAGAGATGAGCAATCTAAAAAAAGAACTGAACCAGTCGAAGGATCTTTTATCTGAACTGACAGAGAATCTTCCTGAGCTTTTCTGGGTCAGGGATACAGAAGGAACTCTTCTGTACATTAATTCCATGTGGGGGAATTATACGGACCGTCTTCCAAAAGCTGGAGAAAGCTTTTCGCAGCTTTTGCATTCTCTTCATCCTGATGACAGAGAAAAAATATCACTGCAGTTACAGGCATCTCCTCATGGAGGATTCAGCCAAAACGTCAGATTGAAAAATAAAAATAATGTTTATGATTGGTTTCTTATCCGGACCTTCCCTGTTAAAAACAGTGAGGGTAAAATATACAGAATTGCCGGAATCGGAGAAAACATAAGCGAAAGAATCAAGACAGAAGAAGAGCTCAAGGAAAGCAAGGAAATATTCAATCAGTTTCTCAGCAATTCCCCAAATGGAATGTATATTAAAAACGATCAGTTTCAAATGATTTTTATGAACCAAAAAGCAATTGAAATGTCACGCGAGATTGCAGATACAGACTGGATGGGCAAAACTGTTTTTGAAATTTTTCCGGAAGAGGCCGCGCATAAAGCTCATAAAGAAGAAAAAGAGACCCTCAACGGAAAGGATTCATTGATATCCACATCAGTTTTAAATACCCCTGAAGGCCTCAGGCATTACCGTACGATCCGGTTTCCGATCCATCTTTCGGGGGGAAAACGGCTCCTTGGCGGACAGATTCAGGATATTACGGATTCCATCAATACGGAAAATGAACTGCGTACAAACGAATCCATGCTTGCCGAAGCACAGCGAATCAGTCACCTTGGAAGCTGGGAGCTGAACCTGATCAACAATCATCTCACATGGTCCGATGAAATTTTCAATATATTTGAAATCGATAAAAATAATTTTGAAGCTTCTTACGAAGCCTTTCTTCACACAATTCACCCGGATGACCGCGATAGCGTAAACCTTGCCTACAGCAATTCCGTAAAAGACAAACAAAATTACGAAATCAAACACCGGCTTTTAATGGAAGACGGCAGGATCAAATATGTTCAGGAACAGGGAAGAACCTTTTATAATGATAATGGAGATCCTATCCGTTCCATCGGCACAGTTCATGACATTACAGAGCAGGTCCTTTCAGAAAACAAAATAAAATCGTCACTGAATGAAAAAGAAATTTTATTAAAAGAAATTCACCATAGGGTCAAGAACAATCTTCAGATTATTTCAAGTCTTCTCTATCTGCAATCCAGCACGTATGAGCCTTCAGTGCAGAAAATTTTTCATGAAAGCCAAAATCGGGTTTCATCCATGGCCCTCATCCATGAAAAGCTCTATCAGTCAAACGATCTTTCTCATATCCCATTTAAAGAGTACATGAACGATCTGGCATACACTCTGATCTCATCATTCGGAATGCAGGAAGGCATACAAGTTGAAATTTCCGGAGACGAAATCATGCTGGACATTGTAAGCGCAGTCCCCTGCGGATTAATTATTAATGAAATTATTTCAAATTCAATGAAACATGCCTTCCCGGATAAAAAAGGAACCATTTCTCTCTCATTCCATCAAAATCATGATATGTATGTTCTTCAAATTAGCGATGACGGGAAAGGGATCCCTGAAAATTTTCATACAAAAAAAGAGTCTTCTCTCGGCATTAAACTGATTGAAAGCCTGACAGAACAGATCGAAGGGAATCTTATATATCCGGAACCTCACAAAAAAACAGTATTTGAAATTTCTTTCCCGGTTAAGGAAATTTCAAGTTTGATTGAAACAGGCGGAACCGTATGAGTCAGGAGAACAAAAATATTTTAATCGTAGAAGACGAAGCGATCATTGCTCTTGAACTGGAAAATAAATTGACCCAGTTCGGCTACAACGTAATCGGTAAAGCACACAGCAGTGACAGTGCTGTTAAAAAAGCGGAAGAAAAAAAACCCGATCTCATCATGATGGACATCAATCTCGGCAAAGGCGCGAGCGGAATTGAAACCGCCGAAATCATTAAAGAAAAAATGAATGTGCCGATTATTTTTCTTACGGCCTATGCTGATGAAGAAACCATTCAAAACGCAAAAAACGCCAGCCCCTATGGATACCTCACCAAGCCGTTTCGAGAAACAGAACTGAAAGCAACCATTGAAATGGCTCTGGAGAAACATAAATCGTTTCAATTTCAGGATCTCCGCTTTCACTGGATCGCAGACAAATCGGGCGAAGGCTACATTATTCTTGACGAACAGGAAAAAATCCAGTACGCAAACCCAAAGGCCAGGGCATTATTCAGTCTTCCTGAAGACGAAATCCCAGGTGAAACTTTTATGAATCTGGCAAAGCGTATTTACAGCGCAAAACCTGAAGAAGTATGGGAGCAATGGCCGCAGATTCCTCCAGAACATGAACGACTGTTTCTTGTAAATCCCGGCGATAGTATCACCAGACCGCTCTGGCTGGAAACAGAAATCCTGATTCCAGATTCCTCTTCTGAACTCCGTGTTGTCCGGTTTAAAGACGTTACTGATGAAATCGCAGAACTCTCTGTAACCCGTACCGTGGGAAGCATGGTGTCTCACAAGCTTTTAACGCCGATGAACCATATCGTAACCTCACTTGCCCTGATGGAAAAAAAGGAACTGCCGGCAGAAACCCTGGATGACTTTCTTCAGATGGCAGTAGAAGGTTCCAAAAGACTGAATGAAACAATACAGGATATTATCCGCTACAGTAATTCAAACTACACAGGTTTTGGAGGATTTTTTATCAGCGAATTAAAAACAACCGCTATAAAGATATCCTCTGAAATGGAAATCCATGAAATACAATTTGCAATAGAGAAAGAAGCTGAAAAAAAACAGATCCGTTTTTCCCGGGATGCTATGGAAATTATCCTTTATGAAATCATGGAAAATGCGAAAAAATTTCATAAAGAAAGTCAGCCTCATATTTTAATGGAAGCATCCAATGAAAACAGCCATACTTTTCTGATCCGAATCCTTTATAATGGAGAGCCTCTAAATGCAGAGCAGCTTGAAAAGGCATCCATGCCTTTTTATCAGGGAGAAAAATTCCATACCGGGGAAATGAGCGGCAGCGGCCTGGGGCTTGCCACAGTAAAATCCCTGCTCTGGTCTACTGGAGGCGATTTTAAAATCTATAATTCAAAAAATAATGAGGGAGTTACCGTGGACCTGTTGTTCCCGATCCTGTCATAAAAAGATGTGGACAGCCCATATCAGGATGAAATTTTGACTCTTATGAGAGAATTGATCAAGCTTGAATCAACAGCCGGTACAGGATATTTTTACACAACCAGTAAAAATAAGAAAAAGCACACCGAAAAAATGGAAGTGACTAAATTTGATCCCAAAATCCGAAAGCATGTAAAATTTGTTGAAAAAAAACTCAGCAAGTAATTTATAAAGCGGGAATGATTTGTTCAGTCCGGCCAAGATTAACCTGGGACTGGAAGTCCACCATCGAAGACCAGAAGACGGTTACCATTACCTTTCCAGTATCTTTATTCCCATATCATTCGGCGATAAAATCGAATTTGAATTATCAAACGAAAATTCTCTAACTTCAATCAATCATCTGCCTGATGCATCCTACCATGATTTTGAAGCAGTAACAGAAAGAGGAGATTTTTCAAAAAATCTTCTGTATAAAGTTCTTAAAACACTGGAAAAGTATATTCAAAAGGGAGTTTCAATCCATCTTGAAAAAAAAATTCCTTCGGGAGCCGGTCTTGGCGGAGGAAGCTCAAATGCTGCTCAGCTGCTGAAATTTTTACAGAAACAATTTAACATAGAAGAAAACATCATCTTTGAAACAGCAAGAAAACTTGGCGCCGATATTCCATTTTTTTTACAGGACAGTCCCATGCTTGTCACCGGCATCGGGGATAGATTTCAAAAGATCAGCCTGGGTAGCGCCTGGGGAGTCCTTACAATTCCTGACATACAGGTTTCAACGCCAAATGCATACAGAGCATTAAAAAGAACTTTACACCCAGACCATCCGCCCAAAAATTTGTCTGGGCTGTCCGAAACTGTCCTGGAAGCACTAAAACATTCCAGATGGGAAATGGCCGGGAATCTGGTGAATGACTTTGAAAAGGTTGTATTTAATCAATACCCTGAATTCAGAGGTGTAAAAGATTTAATGCTGGAAAATGGAGCGCAATACAGCTCACTTTCCGGATCGGGTTCTGCGATATACTGTCTTTTCAAAGAAAATAATCTGCAGAAAACGATTCTTGAAAAACTCAATTCGCAATTCCCCCGGTATTCCAGTAATTTATTTCGGATATTAAACAAACCCGAAGATTAAAGTATTGGGCCGTCGCCAAGTGGTAAGGCAGCGGTTTTTGGTATCGCCATTCCGGAGGTTCGAATCCTCCCGGCCCAGAACTGTAAAACAAATGATAACATCGCAAAATAAAGCCGCAGTCGTTCTTGCAGCCGGAAAAGGCACTAGAATGAAATCAGAACTTCCCAAGGTTGCTATACCTGTTTCAGGCAAGCCGATGATCCAGTACGTACTGGAAAACCTCAGAAAATCCGGCATTCAGGATGTTGTGATCGTTGTCGGCTACAAACGTGAAGACGTTATCAGGCTG
>JAOUOA010000201.1 GCA_029880625.1 Spirochaetia bacterium | reverse complement strand
CATTTCAAATTCGCAGCGCCTGCCATGATCTGCACGGGAAATTCTCTCGGAGGATCGGCATGGACAGAATCCAGTGTTCCGTTCAGAAACTGATTCGGAAGATCCGGACAGACGCCGAAGGGCCTTCCCATACCGATGACATCGACGGATCCGTCGCGAAGAGCTGTTTCCATGGCATCTTTAGAACGGAATCCTCCGGTAACCATCAGGGGCAGAGAAACAGATTTTCGCACATGTTCTGCAAATTCCAGAAAATACGCTTCCCGCTCTGCAGTACTTTTTTTTATTGCTTTATTTTTTCCCGGACGCTTGATTTTTCTTCCGTCTATCATGGAAGGCCTTTCATAGGTTCCGCCGGAAATTTCCAGAAGATCAATTTTTTCTTGTTCCAGCAATTGAATGACGGTTAGCGAATCTTTTTCGTCAAAACCGCCTCTCTGAAAGTCGGCGGAATTTAATTTTACTCCGATGGGAAAATCAGCTTCGGCAGCTTCCCGTGTTTTTCTGACAATTTCCAAAAGGAAACGCGCTCGATTTTCAACAGAACCACCCCAGCGATCCGTTCGCTGATTGGTAAGGGGGGAAAGGAACTGACTGGAAAGGTACCCATGGGCGGAATGGATCTGGACGCCTGTAAAGCCGCATTCTTTTGCAATCAAAGCAGAGCGGACCCAGGAATCAATGATCGATTCAATTTCCTGTTCAGAAAGCTCCCGGGGAGGATTGAACATTCCTCCAATATTTACGGCAATTCCCCCGGTCGGTGCGACGGGTGTTTCCTGTAAATAATTGCCGATCTGGCGTCCGGGATGATTGATCTGCATCCAGAGATGATTTCCGTTTTCTGTACCGGCCTGGGCCCAGCGTGTTAAAGCAACTCTGTCGATTTTTTCATGAATGATTACATTACCCGGAGATTCAATCGCATCGGCAGACAAAATACAGTGTCATGTAATCAGTAGACCGGCACCGCCATTGGACCAGCGTTTATAAAGCGTATTGTGCTTTTCTGAGGGATTGCCCAAAAGATCGCCAAGTTCTTCACTCATAGCTGCTTTTGCAAAACGGTTTTTTAAGATAGCGCCGCAGGGCAGATTCAGGGGTTGATCAAGCATTGCTTTTTTATGATGCAGAGTTTTATTGATTGCAAGTGATTTTTATACAATGATGCAATAAAACACTCAAAAAAGATATAAAAGCTTTTCAGAGAATTCCATGTTAGATCACCTCATGTTGGCGCGCTTCAGGAGGCTGAAATGAATACCTGAAATTTGAGTCTATTTAGATTCTTTACCTGCAGGCTGATTTTTATAATGAGCCTGTATTTCTTTTAAGATTTCGAAAACAACATCATGGTTTTTTTCTTTTTCCCTGCGAAACCAGAAAAGAAGGTTGGGGGCATGACCGATACTGTATGCCTTTGAAAGCAATTTCGGGCAAGGCAATTTTGGGCACTCTTTATTTAGGATTGCCATCTTTTTACTGTATTCAGTGCTTGTTTTTGTTTCCAAATAACCGTCTACTTTGTAACTCAAATAAAGATTGTCATAATCTTTATTTGAAAAATTTTGAAAAATATATTTTTTATGCCTGATCCATAATTTCTTGATTCTTGCCGGATTTCTATTTTTTATTGCTGCTGTATATTTGCCTTTATCTTTTAACGTTAAGCTGGCTTCTCCGGCAAGTTTTTCAGAATCAGCAGATGACAGAACATAAGAATAGGGATTGTCTGCAAGAGTTGTTGCCGTATATTGATAAACACGAAGAGCATAAGCATAACGGTGTTTCTGTTCAAAAATGTTTTTTAAAAGCTGAAACAATAAAGCATCATTTTTTTCCTGAGCAAAGAGTGATACTGATGTAAACATTAATAAAATTAAGCTTATTGCCGCTTTTTTCATAAAATACTCCTGATTCATTTGGTTTTGTATAATTTCTATGAATATCATATTTGTTTCAAGAAAAATATAAATTAGAATAGGAAAAAAGTAGAAGAATAATTTCAGTCCAAATCAGGAACTGGATACAGGTATCCAGTCCTTATTCACCCTATTTAGAATTTGCTAATGTCTTTTTAGACATTCAGAAACTTCCGTATTGCAGTTTTGATTCAGACGGTAATTTTAATTCTTCGTTTTCGGATTTTCAGTAATCCTTGACAGATCTTCAGGTAAAAGTTTTCATATGAGCATGAATTTTGATAAAATATTTGCCGCCGGTATATTTTTTATGCTGATAGTGATTTCGTTTAACTTCGCATATTCTCAAGCCTTGAAAAAATCGGATGTAGACAGAAACTCAGAAAACTGCGATGAGAAGATGTCGCAGACATCCATGAATCTGTGTGCAAAAAATAAATATTTGAAGGCAGAAAAATATCTGGAAAAAATGTTTCAGGAAATCATCAAAAAGGAAGAAAACTTTTTTGATGATAAAAAGCTTGATAAGGAAAGCATCAAGCAGCTGAAATTATCCGAGAAAAACTGGAACCAGTACAGAAAAAATTACTGCGAATTTGTAGGAAGCAGATTTAAAGGCGGCAGCATTCGTCCATTTGCTTACTGGACCTGCATGAATGATTTTACGCGAAATAGAACCGAAGAGCTGAAAATATATCCGGGAGATTTTTTATAACTCAAACTACATGGCAAGATGGGAAGAATTCCCTGCTTTGAAAATATTCAATTCCAGTGCTAAGAGTTTTAGGTTTAAATTATAAAAACATGAAATAAAAATTCTGAGTTTTATTTGATCCACTCGCAGCTTGCTTTGAATTTCAATCCATTGTAAAAAAATGATTCTGGTAAATTCTCCGGCGCTTCTGGTATGAGTTTAAACAGATGCTTTTCTGTTTCGCAGTTCAGCGTAGATGTAATCAGACTTAAATAAAAATCTTTCAGGATAGATACTGTAAATCTTTAAAATTTCAATATTTTACAAAGATATTTTTCAAAAATATTAATTTTCCGTCAATTATATAAATAATCAAAATAGGCTTAGCTGCCGAGAAGCTTCGGGATTTTTAATATTCGAATCTGAATATAATTCTGATACCAGTTTGTTTAGCTATTTTGAAATATTCTTTATATATATAAAAGTTGATAAAATTAGATACAAAATTAGAATTGTTGAATCAGATTGATTTTAATGATTTTTGTTTGTGCAGGTTATTCAATGAAACTATTTAAACGGTTCTATTTAATGTTTTTTAAAATCATCATAACACGGAAAGCCTGCATTGTTATTTCCTGCAGTGCGCTGCTTTTACTCGGATGCAGAACTAAAAAAGAGTTACAGCAGGATTGGATTGAAGCTACCGGGGCAGGAAGAACGCTGAATGAAGCAGAAACAGATGCCCGCTTGAAGATGATTGAGTGGGGGCTCGGATCCTATATTGAAAGCGAATCTCTTACAGTTAATGCCCAAAGCAGATATCGTTTTATTTCTTCGTATACTTCAGGTTATTTGCATAATTTCAGCATTATAAAAACTCATCGTGAAGGCAAATATTATTCAGTAGAGGCCAGAGGTCAGGTGAACATAGTGGCGGTAGGCGATGCATTCAATAAAAGAATGCAGGAACTCGGGCATCCCCGTGTTGTTATTTATATTTTTGAAAATATTATGGGAAAAAGAAAAGAACCCGGAAAATCTTCCATAGCTTTAAAAATTAATCAATTTTTAAATTCAAAAGGATATAAAACAAAAGACATTGGCGTCTACGGATCTCTTTTCAAAAAAGGAAATCCGATGCAGAATAATCTGCTGGAGAATTCTCAATTTAAACAGAAGCTTCTGAATAAAGCAATAAAAGATAATGTTGAAGTTCTCGTGCTGGGCGATGTTAAAATCGTAAATGCCGGTCCTGTAAAAAAAGGCTCCTCTTTCAATTCCTATCAGGGAAATTTACGAATTAAAATTATCAATGCAGGCAACGGCGATATCATTGCTTCTATCGCTCCTGACACAATCATACAGCCGGATGTCGCTGATGCAGCAGGAGCTGGCAGTGTAATTGAAAAAGGGATGCGTTCCATTCTTCCTGAAATAGAAAGGCAAATTGAGGAAAACTATAAAAGCGGGGGGACACATTCCGTTTTTTTTAAGGGAGTGAGCTCAATCGATTTTACAAAGGCCGGCATTGCTCCTTCTCTCAAGAAAATTCGGGGCGTCAACAGTGTTATAGAAAGAGGAAATACGAAATTTGGAAATGCAGTTGATGTGGAATGCTTTCTTTCCGTTCCGGAATTAAAAAATGCAATTGTGCATCACAGCTGGCGTTTCGGCGAATATGAACTTGCAGATATTGATTTTACCGGGAGCCGCATATTTGCTGCATTAAAAAAAAGAAAGGAATGAAGTAGATGAAAAAATATTTATTAACAGTATTGCTGTCATTATTTATATCAGGAGAACTTTTCGCAGGGAGCGGAAAAAATATTCTCGTATTGCCATTTGAAAACCGGGGGGCTAAAGAATTTTCCTGGATTTCTGCTGGAATCACTGATTCAGTAATCAGCGACATTGCAAAAATTCGCACTTTGAATGCAATATCTGACGAAGACAGAAGAAAAGTTGAGGATGAACTTGCCTATCAGAGAAATATGGGGAAGGATTCCGAACTAATCCAGATGAGTCTGGCTTCAAGCCTTCTTGCCGATGTGATTCTTTCGGGAAGTTATACTGTTTCAGGCGACGAAATTCAGATTGTTGCAAAACTTGTCGATGTCAGAAGCGGCAGTACTGTCAATTCCGTAAAGGTCAGGGGCGGCATAAATGAGCTTTTTACGCTCCAGGATCAAGTAGTTATCGAGCTTTTCCGGAGGAGTGAAAATTCAAAAATTATTAGTTCAACCGGCATCACAGATGAGGAAATCAAAGAAATTTCTGAGAAACCGACAGATCATCTTGCTGCCTTCGAGTATTATGCAAAGGGTCTGGAATTAAAAAATAAAAAACCACGCAGGGCTTTTAAGTATTTTAAGAATTCGCTAGAAAAAGATCCTGATTATCTTCAGGCGCTTCTTTCGGCTGGTTTTATCGCAGGCAGCATTTTAAATCTCCACGAGGAAGCTCTAGAATATCTAAACCGGGCAGAATTGATTTTAAAAAAAAGAAAAAAGATGCACACAAAAATATATGCAGATCTTCTTAATAATGAGGCGGTGATTTACAAAGCAAAGGGCGACTTAAAAATTTCTCTGGAATTATATCTAAAATCAAAAAATATCTTTGATGTTCTCGAATACAATAAAACGACAGGGTATGCGAATCTATTAAGCAATATTGGCAATATTTACGGAACAAAAAAAGATTATGACCGTGCTATAGTTTATTATCATGATGCGAAAAAAATATTTGAAAAATATAATTTGCGGCAAACGGAAGATTATGCTCATCTTCTGAACAATACAGGAATTGCATACAGACAAAAAAAAGATCTTAACCAGGCGCTGGAATATTACAAGCAATCTGAAAAAATACAGGATGATCTGGGTCTTGAAAAAACGGCTGCGTATTCGGATTTGATGAATAATCTTGGTTATCTTTACGAAAGAAAAAAACAGCCCGATCTGGCTCTCTCGTATTATAAAAGATCACTTCGTATACGAAAAAAGCTGAAACTTAAAAAAACCGACGCTTATGCTTCCATACTTATGAATATTGGAAATATTTACAACAATCGTGCGCAGCTGAAAAAAGCAAAAAAATACTATGGTCAATCCAGAAAAATTATGGAAGAGTTAAATCTGCATAATACTTCTTCATACGGAAATTTGCTTTATAATATTGCTTTGCTCAATGACAGGCAGAAAAATAAAGATGCAGCGGGAAAATATTATCGAAAGGCATGCAATGTTTATTCAAAAATTTACGGGGAATCTTCCAAAGATGCTAAAGATGCAGATCGTAGAGCTGAAAATTACGGGTATTGAATTATCCTGGGATCATGTGTAAAACAAGTTTGGAAAATGGATAAATTTCAGTGAATATTTATATAAGAAAACGAATTCAGATACTGTAATGGATTTAAGTGAAAAG
>JAOUOA010000200.1 GCA_029880625.1 Spirochaetia bacterium | reverse complement strand
TCAAGGACTCTGTCTGTTATCTCTGCGTAATATTCTATATTCCAGGGATATGTCTGGCTCCCCCGCCCGCCTGGGCTGTGGGGATTCGAATCAGGATATACTTACCTCGCCACCTCATTGATGAGCTTGCCGAGAAGTGAATCGTGAGTAGTAACGCTTTTCTGATTGGCCTCATACTGGCGCTGGACTTCAATCATTTCCACCATCTGGCGTACAACGCTTACGTTTGATGCTTCAAGATATCCCTGAAGAACCTTGGGTTCTGAATCTTCGGCAAATGCGCGCATGGGGCCGGATTCAGGCGTTTCGAGATAAAAACCCTCGCCTTCTTTTTTGAGTTCGCGTGGAAATTCAACGGTGCGGATTTTAATTTTATCGAGTAAAATGGCTTCTTCCCAGTGATTGGAAATTTCATTGGCGCCGGCTTCAGGATGATTTCCAATTTTTTTATTGATCCAGACCTCGCCGTTTTCTTTTACCATGAAGTTAAAGCGCGCAACCTGTATGGGCCCGTTTTCGCCCATAAGGGGATGCCCGTTTGCATTGACAAGATATCCGCGGGTATCAAGAATATAAGAACCGCCGCGGGTCAGTCTTTCGCCTTTATCCGTCTGGACCACAAAAAATCCAGGATGCTTCCCTTCTCTTCCCCTGTCATCCACCATCATATCAAAGGACCGGCCGGTATATTTTGCCGGGCCCTGGTCAAATCGGGTAAAGCTTTCATTGAACTCTACGCCTGTTCCCAGCCTTCCCACAATGGGAGCCATGTCAAAACTTCCCATGGGTACCGTGCCCATGCCGTCGTCCCGGGTTCTCCGGATGAGCATATCCGGAAAAGATTTAAAAATAGCAACGTCTGATTTGAAACCAGTCTTATCCGAGTTGGCCAGATTATTGGAAATCACATCCATTCTGTTCTGGTTCATGGTCATACCGGTTGCCGATGTATAAATGCCTCTTAACATAGTTAATATGTCGGTTTTTATGAAAAAAACTTCAGCAAAGTATTAACAATATACAGGATATTGCCATCCTCTGGCCCGGATCCTCACCTTAAATCATTTAAAACTTGATGCAAAAGTGATTTCCTGAAGCTCAGGATTGCCAAATATACTGAAATAATATATTAAGATTTATGATTTTTATGATGACTTGCTTATCTTTTCTAAAGCTGATCCAGCAATTCATTCGTGTATTCATATTTTCCTAAAAGATTTAAATGAGATGCATCATGCAAATATTTCAAATCGTTTTCGAATTTTTCCGGGGAAAGCCGTAAATATCGGATTCTTTCAGACTGATGGCCTTTAATAATATTTCTAATGTTATCAAAGACCCTGTCATTCCCCAAATTATAATTAGGAGTATCAAGCATCACCAGCTTAATATTATGTTCATTGACCAGATTTACAAATTCTTGAAGATACTTTTTTGCAGTGGGATCAACTGCATGATCATACTGATCATATAGTTTTTTCCATTCAGCTACTTTTTTATTTTCTTCTGCTGAGAGATTCTTCACTTCCTGTGCATACAAACTTGATGCGAAAAACGATAAAGCTAACTCGTCCAGGAAGTATTTATCAAATATTCGCCCTCCAAAATAGTGAAAATATTGATTGTAGGAATATGATTTTACGGCCAGAAATACGATATAGGAAAATATCCCCTCGCCAGAATAAACATGTTTTCTGAAATATGACCTGTAAAGACCCTTATGGTAATATCCCAGAATCGATTTATAAGTATTGGGTGGATATCGATGCGGGTGCAGGACATATTTGTCAGCTTCAAGAATGACCAGGTCCGGAATCGATTCAGGAAATCTTTCTAAATAATCATTTAAAAAAACATACCTCATTTCCATATTCGCACCAGGTATATTAAGAACGCCAATTTTTTTATTAAGCTTTTTTTCCATTAAAACGCTGTCAATATCCCAGAGGATATGACTGCTTCCGATGATTAATACATCCTGTTTTTTGAGAGCATC
This sequence comes from Spirochaetia bacterium, assembly GCA_029880625.1. GTDB lineage: Bacteria > Spirochaetota > Leptospiria > Leptospirales > Leptonemataceae > JAOUOA01. The sequence goes on along the minus strand of JAOUOA010000200.1, from coordinate 4,052 downwards.
TGAGAGTTTATAAAATTTATCATATTGAGAAAAAAATATTTGATATATAGAAAAATCAACAACATAGAAAATCAGAATAAATATTATTGCTGGAATTAATTTCTTTTTCCATTTAGAATTGAAAATAGATAAAACTTGATCCATGGAAGACACCTCCTAAAAAGATTGAAATAATTAAAAATGAGTAAAATACATATTCCAATTTCCATTTATGTATCAGCTCAGTTTTTGATTTTAAATATCGTGAACTTCGCAAGAAGTCTATTAGTAAAAGCAAAGATATAACAACTATGCCTGTTTTAATATTTAATTGAAAATCCAAACCTTGCAAAGATCGAAATGAAAAATCAAAAAAATGGTTCAGTATATACAGTGCATCCTGAAGATTTTTTGCTCTAAAAAATACCCAGGAAATCAAGACAAGGTGAAATACGATTGCAATTTTAATTAAATAAATTACCGTAAAAATTTTATTCTTCGGATTTTTACTGAATACCTTTTTCAGCGGCAGCATTTTAAGAATTGTTTCAAAAATCGCCAGTCCGGCATGCAGAAATCCCCAGATCAAAAATGTCCAGTTCGCTCCATGCCATAATCCGCTGATGGCAAAAACAATAACCAGATTTCTCATATGCATCAATCGGCCGATCCTGCTGCCTCCAAGCGGAATGTATAAATAATCTTTGAACCAGCCCGAAAGAGAAATATGCCAGCGAGTCCAAAACTCCGTGATTGAACTTGAGAAATAAGGAAAATTAAAATTTTCCATAAGTTTGATTCCAAAAATTCGGGAAGTGCCTATTGCAATATATGAGTAGCCTGCGAAATCACATTAAATTTGAAATGCAAAAAAATATGTGGCGAGAATTAAATCTTTACTTCCAAATGAATGCGGATCGCCATAAACCTGATCCACCACTATAGAAAGACGATCTGATACCACAATTTTCATGAAAAAACCGATTATGATGATCTTGGCGCCCTGAATGAAGCGATCCCACAAAAATGGATTATTTGCATGTAGCTGACCAATTAAGTTTTGAGGTCTTTCAATCGGTCCTGCAACAAGCTGCGGGAAATACATCACATACAGCCAGTAATAACCAAAATGCTTTTCTGCTTTTTGTCTGCCTAAAAAAACTTCGATGATATAGCTCATTGACTGAAATGTGTGAAAAGATAATCCAATGGGCAAAATAATTGACAAAACAGGTATGTAGGATTCAGAACTGCCGGGCAGCAGAGTATGCAGCAAGGCATTAAAATTTTCTGTAAAAAAATTGAAATACTTAAAAATAAAAAGAACAGATAAATTAGCGACCAAACTGACAATTAACAATGCCCTTTTCTTCCCGGGGTCAATTTTTTCCAGATAAATGCCAACAAAATAATCAATTACGATTGTAAAAACCAGAATCAGCAAATAAACTGGAATGAAAGACATATAAAAATAACAGCTGGCCAATAATAAAACCAACCATCTATGTTTAAAAGGAGAAATGAAATATACGATTAATACAACAGGCAGAAAAATTACATAGTGAATAGAATTAAAAAGCATATATTTAAGATGAATGATTTAATAAATACTATATAAGATTCCCCATCACTCAGGCCCGGAATCCGCTTCTTAAATCATTGCAGAGCTGTGACGTAAACTTATTGTCCGAAGCTCAAAATTGCCGAAAGCAGTTAACTTTGCGCGCGCACAAAAAAATAGAAAATTCCTATACAATTAAGACATGAGTCTCCACTTCTCAAGAAATGCAATAAAATTTTGAAATTTAAGAGAAAAATAACTAAATCTGCGGACCATGTACCGCTCTAAAATAGCCCTTCTTCAGAACAAGATTTTGACGAATCAAGCGATACAATTTTCGTGCTTGAAAAGAGCAATAATATAAAACGTTATCTCAACGAGGCAATTATAATAAAAATTCCTGATTTCTCCATATTTTATTGATTCTATCAGCCAAAATAAAAAATAGTATCCATAATTATTTCAATTACACCTTCAATACCTGACTGTTACGGAAGAAAGTTCTGAAAAATATTCATCCGCAAGGAAAAAAATCATTCTTCATTCCGAAAACAGATTAAAAATTGCATGAAAACCGTCTTAATTCCTCCTGCGAAAGTAAATCAATTCTGCTGATTTCACTGTTAATTCAGACAAAATACAGCAAAAAAACATTCTACAGGGGAAATATATTTTCAATACGATAGACATCTACCTGAGATAATTTCGCCGATTTTAACGCCCTGGAATTCTCGCGTTTTATCAAATAGACATTTAAAGCCGCAAATAAATTTTATCAGCTTTATATCTCCTCATACACATTCCTTCCTTTTGTCGGTTCTGGCCGGATTACGAAAAAATCAAAATCTGAAATTCATCATTCCTGCTTCCAAAAACCCAAAGCTTTTTAACAACAGCAAGGAGACCGGCTTCATTTATAAACTTCAGAGCAAACCATAGAAAAAAAATATATCATTTTCAGAATGCGGAAATTATTTTGCAATTGTCCGTATTTTGCACAGTATGAAATTTTTGACAACAAATTCGAACTCCAGTTTATCGCGGCAGAACTGTACTTCGCATGAGTGATTTAACGGAGAATAATGGAAATATAATTAATCAGAATTACCCATTATAATACATATTGCCTCACCCCTGAATTCGCCACTCTTCTGTTACTGCTTCATACAGCAGAATGAAGCAGTAACAGAAATATAAGATTTTTTTATTGACCCGATTGTTTTAGCTTTCAATGTGTAGATATGAGCCGATTCAAGTTAAAATCGACTCCGGCCGTTGTCCTTTTCCTGCCGGTTATTTTTTTCTTTTTTGCTGCCTGCAGGACATCGCCATCTGAAAACCGCTCAGATGACGAAATGCTCAATCACAAAAACAGCCCATCCGGATACTTCAGCGCCCGGCAAAATGAAAAGCATACGGCGGCAGTTCTCACCTTTACTTCATCGGGCGGAAGCATTGCTAGCTTTGATGCATTTGTAACGGATGAGGTAATTCGCCGCATGTCAAAAGCAAAAAATTTACAGCTTGTTGAACGAAGCAGACTGGAGATTTTATTAAAAGAGCAGAGTATTTCTGAATCAGGAGTCCTGTCCAAAAACAATTCGTCAAAAATAGGGAAACTTCTTTCAGTTAAAAATCTTATCATGGGAAACTATTCCTATAAAAAAGACTCCTTCCATGTTAAAGGAAGAATTGTAGACAGCGTTTCAGGCGAGGTCAAAACAACCTTTCGTTTTTCCATGAGCTATCCTCAAAGAAAAACAGCAGAGGACAATTCAACAGTGCAGACAGAAAAAGGCTGCGAACAGATTCAAAAACCAATTTTTCTGGCTCTGCGGGATCTGAGAACGCCCCCTGCCGTAGCCAATGCCGTTCGGGAAGCCGTAAAGATTCCGTTTTACGGCAAACCATGCAAAGTTCATCAGAGAGTCATGATTGAATTTCAAAAAGGAAAACTGTATCCTTCCGAATACCACAGGTTTCTCTATAGAACATTGGAAAAAATGGAAAGACCGAACAATGAATATGACGCCATCAGGGAAATTTTCACATACTTTGCATCCGATAACGATATTTCTGAAGAAGAGTGGGCAGCTTCAAGAGAAGTATTAAAAAAGGCATGGCATCCTTTTCATATGTCATTTATTTTTCATCCGGACAAATATCCGATGCCAGTAATACAGCGAAGATCCCTTGAACTTATCAAACTGGCCCGAAATAATAAAATCGGCCTTCCCTTTCGTCTGTCCGAATATAGAGTAGCCAGAGATATTCTTTCGATTGGCTTCTTGCAGAGCTCAGAGCCGGGAATTGAATTTTCACTGTACATTCTTTCATCATTAAAAAATCCGGCAAACGCAAGTGACAAGGAATTTAAGAATTTTCTTGGAGCGGCTTTAAGCTGCTACCGGAATTCTCTCGACAGAGACCGCCAGAAACGCGCTCTGGACACTATGATTTCTCTTTATAAAATGAAAACTCCCGAGAAAAAAATGTCAGTAGATCTCTGGGT
>JAOUOA010000199.1 GCA_029880625.1 Spirochaetia bacterium | reverse complement strand
CCAAGAACCGCTTTTTTCTCTGTATACACAATGGGCCGTTCAATCAGCACAGGATTTTCCGCAAGGATTTTAATCCATTCGTCATCTTTGAAGGTTTTTCCTTTGTATTTTTCTTTAAATAAAGCTTCGTTTTTACGGATGATTTCTTCCGGTTTTTTGCCCATCAGTTTCAGGATTTTTTTCAGGGCCGCAGCAGAAGGCGGATTTTTTAAATATTCAACGATTTCAATTTCAGCCCCTTTTTCCTGGAGGGCTGTTAATGCCTGTCTGCTTTTGGAGCATCGGGGATTATGAAGAATTTTCATGAGTTTGAATTATTTTCCAGCCTCACTCTGTCAACCAAAACGGCAGTTTCATGAAGTTAAAAAGATTTGTTCAGGCGAATATTTCAGAGCAATTTTAATTATTAAAAGCCAGGATATCTGTGTAGATTCATCATTCAGGTAAAGATCTCCGGAAAAGAAATTGTTAATTATTGGATAATAATTGTGTTGGAATTCTGAATTATGTCATATTGATGCCTCTCTATCATTTTTTTAGATAATTGATTCAGCATTTTAAGTCATTATGATAAAATTTTGTTTTAACGAAGATAGATTACTTGCTCTATTAGAATGAAATTTTACACGGGATACATCTTTTTTGCTCTTGACAGAGGATTCATGTGTTCAACAGATGAACACATGAATTGGGTTGGCCTTTTTAGATGGGACTGACGGGGCGAAGCCATGCCTATTGATTGTTTGCATGTTTTTATTGTAAAATATGCTGAATTTTCTCTTTGTTTTGTTGGTTGATGCAGACAAAACCTTGTTGCAGGCAGAATGGATTTTGATTCTTGTGATGGATCAGAAAACCAGTAAGAATATTGAAGAATTTCCAACCCAGCAGAAATTTGTCATTTTTGATTTATTATAATTATCCCGGGTTTTCAAAAGAGATTTTAACAGAGAGATTACGAATTGCTAGAAAAGCTTCCGTAAAGAATTCTGGTATTTTAATACAGCACAGGCAGAGCATATTTTCAACAGAATAACTCGAAATGAAATCCTGATGTAAAACAAAAACACTTCACAGAATAAAAGGAAAATGTAAAATGAAAAAAGCAATTATTACAGGGATTACCGGACAGGACGGAGCCTACCTTGCAGAACTTCTTCTGGAAAAAGGATATGAAGTTTACGGGACTTTCAGAAGAACCGCATCCGTGATTTTCTGGCGGATTGAGGAGCTGGGAATCCAGAATCATCCCAATCTGCATTTAATTGAATTTGATTTAACGGATCAGTCCAATATTATCCGCATGGTGGAAAAGATCCAGCCCGATGAAATTTATAATCTGGCGGCCCAGAGTTTTGTGGCGGTTTCTTTCGAGCAGCCGCTTTCAACGGCGATGATTACCGGAATCGGGGCAACGCATATTCTTGAAGCCATCCGCATTGTAAATCCCAAAATTAAATACTACCAGGCGTCCACATCGGAAATGTTCGGAAAGGTGCAGGAGACTCCTCAGACGGAACAAACGCCGTTTTATCCCAGAAGCCCTTACGGTGTTGCAAAACTTTACGCCCACTGGATCACAATCAACTACCGCGAATCGTACGGAATCTTCGGAACCAGCGGGATTTTATTCAATCATGAATCGCCTCTTCGCGGTCTTGAATTCGTAACCAGAAAAATTACGGATGCCGTCGCAAAAATCAAGCTCGGGAAACTGGAAGTGCTTGAACTTGGAAATATGGATGCAAAACGCGACTGGGGTTTTGCAAAAGAATATGTGGATGGAATGTACAGAATGCTTCAGGCCGATCAGCCCGATGTTTACGTCCTTGCAACAAACAGAACGGAAAATGTCCGTAATTTTGTAACCCAGGCCTTTAAAGCAATCGATACGGAGATTGAATGGAAGGGAAAAGGCGAAGATGAAACCGGAGTTGATAAACAGTCCGGAAAGACTTTGATCCGAATCAATCCTAAATTTTACAGACCGGCAGAGGTCGATATGCTGATCGGAAATCCCGAAAAGGCAAAGAAGGATCTCGGCTGGGAAGCGAAAGTTTCCCTGGAAGATATGTGCGCCATGATGGTAAAAGAAGACATCAGAAGGAATCAGGCTGGATTTTCTCTTTGAAAAATCCGCGGTGCGGAAAGTGTTTTTTTTATTTTTACTGTTTGGAAATGCAGAATCAGATTTTAAGATGGAACAAGGCGAATTAAAGGTTCTGTACAGGAATATCATTCATGAAAAGTGAAAATCTTACAGTAAATGCATCCGTTAAAGAATGGGATCTTGTGATTAAGCCCAAATCGAATATTTTTGAACTTCATCTTGGAGATTTATGGAGATACCGTGATTTGATCTGGCTTTTTGTGAAAAGGGATTTAACGATTAACTACAAACAGACCATACTGGGACCCATCTGGTTTGTTGTACAGCCGGTGATAATGACATTGATATTTACGCTGGTTTTCGGACTTTTTGCTAGAATTTCTACCGACGGTGTGCCTCCGTTTCTTTTTTATCTTGCAGGAAATGTTGTGTGGGCCTATTTTGCAACCTGTGTTAATGAAACATCCAATACGTTTGTGAGCAATGCTTCCATATTTGGAAAAGTTTACTTTCCCCGTTTAACTGTTCCCATTTCTGTCGTCATCGGCACTGTAGTAAAGTTTTTCGTTCAGTTGGGATTGTTTATAGCAGTTTATTTATATTTTTATCTCAATGGTTCTGATTTGAAAATTACAATCGCTTTGCTCGGGCTTCCGCTTCTTATACTGCAAATGGGAATTTTGAGTTTGGGTGTCGGTATTCTTATTTCTTCTCTTGTGACAAAATATCGAGATTTAACTCTACTTATGGCTTTCGGCGTTCAAATATGGATGTATGCTACTCCTGTGATTTATCCCCTTTCTATGATACCTGAAAAGTATGTTTTTCTGTATATGTTCAATCCAATGGCAAGTATTCTGGAGTGGTTTAAATATGCGGTTTTCGGAATTGGTTCTTTGCGGCCTGAGTTTATACTCATCAGCTGGATGATTACCCTTTTGATTTTTGCAATCGGACTTGTTATGTTTAATAAAATTGAGAAAAGTTTTATGGATACCGTGTGATTTTTAATTAGCCTATGTCAAATTCTGTTATACATATAGAAAATATTTCAAAAGAGTACCATCTGGGAAAAATTGACCATGGAACGCTTTACCGTGATATGCAGTCCTGGTGGGCGAGAATTCGCGGTAAAGAAGATCCTAACGCCAGGATAGATTTTAAAACAAGAGTTGATAAAGAAAATTTTCTGGCTCTGAATGATGTTTCTTTTGAAGTTGGCGAAGGGGAAATTTTCGGTCTTATTGGTAGAAACGGTGCAGGGAAATCTACATTGTTAAAAATACTTTCCCGTGTCACAGCCCCCTCAAAGGGGAATATTAAAATCAAAGGCAGAGTGGCAAGCCTTCTTGAGGTGGGAACCGGTTTTCATCCGGAACTTACAGGCAGGGAAAATATCTTTTTGAATGGCGCTATCCTTGGAATGACAAAAAAGGAGATCCAGTCAAAACTGGATGAAATTATTGATTTTGCAGAGGTGGGCGCTCATATTGATACTCCGGTAAAACGTTATTCGTCCGGCATGTATGTAAGGCTTGCTTTTGCCGTAGCCGCCCATCTGGATCCGGAAATTCTTATCGTGGATGAAGTGCTTGCCGTCGGTGACATTGCTTTTCAAAAAAAATGCCTTGGTAAAATGAAAGATGTAAGCGAATCTGAAGGTCGAACAGTTATTTTTGTCAGTCATAACCTGGCGGCGGTTAGCGGATTGTGTACGCATGGTGTCGTCCTGGACAATGGAAATATGGTTTATAATGGATCTGCCGTCAATGCAGTGAATCACTATGTTGAGAATGTGCAGAAAAAATCATCTGATTTGCAGCTTAAAGGCGATGATGGAGATATTGTATTTATATCCGGGAGAATTTTTGATTTCAGCGGCAATTCGGTGAACAGTGTGTCGTTAAAAGAATCATTTTCTATTGAAATGATCTACGAAATTAAAAATAAAATTTCAGGTATTCCCGTGCCGAATTTTCATTTTAAAACCGCTGAGGGTGTTTATGTCTTTGTTGATAATGCAGATCGTGTTACAGAAAATGCACCGGGACAATACAGGGCCGTCTGTAATGTCCCGGCACATTTAATGAACGATTCATCATATACGATCGGACTTGCTCTTACAGAGTACAGTAAAGCATCCCTGCATATACATTTTTATCAAGAGAATTATTTGAATTTAACTGTTACCGACGACATTTTCAACAATCCAAAGCGTTACGGCTATGGGGGCCCGATTCCCGGCGTTCTTCGCCCTGAGTTAAACTGGGAAATATCAAAAGTTAATTGAAATATATGAAAGCAGTAATTTTAGCAGGCGGTCTTGGAACAAGAATTTCAGAAGAGACCCATTTAAAACCAAAACCGATGATTGAAATCGGCGGTAAGCCTATATTATGGCATATCATGAAGCTCTATTCCCATTTCGGAATTCATGATTTTGTGATCTGTCTGGGGTATCGTGGTTATATTATTAAAGAATATTTCGCAAATTATTTTCTTCACATGTCAGATGTTACATTTGATATGGAACATAATACCATGGAGGTTCATCATAAAAAAGCAGAACCCTGGCGTGTAACACTTGTGGACACGGGTGAAGATACGTTAACCGGGGGACGGCTCAAACGTGTGAAAGAATATGTCCAGAATGAAGAGGATTTCTGTTTTACCTACGGCGATGGTGTTGCGGATATTAATATAGCAGATTTAATTCAATTTCACAGAAACAATGGCAAACTTGCCACTGTAACTTCCGTCCAGCCTCCCGGCCGCTACGGTGCTCTTGATTTTGAAGGCGAAAGCATAAAAGGGTTTATTGAAAAGCCGAAAGGAGAAGGCGGATGGATTAATGGAGGTTTTTTTGTGTTGAAACCGTCAGTAATCGACTTAATCGAAGGAGATTCTACAAGCTGGGAATCCGGTCCTCTCGAAAATCTTGCTGCACAGGGACAGCTTGTGGGATACCAACACCAAGGATTCTGGCAGGCAATGGATACACTTCGTGATAAAAATCATCTGGAAGAACTCTGGGTCAAAGGGGCACCCTGGAAACTCTGGTAATGAAATTGTTTGCCAATATTTATAAAAATAAAAGCGTTTTTGTAACAGGCCATACAGGATTCAAGGGAAGCTGGCTGACGTTATGGCTGGAAAATCTTTCTGCAAAAGTATCAGGGTTTTCTCTGGATCCTGAGGCTGATCCAAATCACTGGAATTTAATTTCATCCAGGGCCGTTGATGTTCGGGGCGATATAAATCATTTTGAAAATCTAAAGGCTGCTATTACTGAAGCGAAACCTGAAATTGTATTTCATCTGGCAGCGCAGCCTCTGGTTCGAAGATCCTACCGCGAACCGCTGAATACCTGGCAGACCAATGTTGCAGGAACAGCCAACCTTCTTGAAGCATGCCGGTCTGTGAAAAGCGTTAAAGCTGTCGTCGTAATTACAACCGATAAATGCTACGAAAATAAAGAATGGGAATGGGGCTACAGAGAAAACGATCGTCTGGGAGGTCATGATCCTTACAGCGCTTCGAAAGCTGCATGCGAACTTGTTGTCGACAGTTACAGGAAATCATTTTTTAATGAAAAAGGGGTTTTAATTGCATCTGCACGAGCGGGAAATGTTATCGGCGGTGGAGACTGGTCTGAAGACAGGCTCCTGCCCGATCTGGTAAGAGCCATCAGTGAAAAAAAGATTCTTGAAATACGAAGCCCCGGCGCCACGCGTCCCTGGCAGCATGTTCTTGATCCTCTTGCCGGATACCTCCTTTTAGGTCAGAAACTTCTGGAAGGAGGAGGCGAATTTGCAGAAGCCTGGAATTTCGGTCCCACTCACGAAGGCAACAGAACGGTAAAGGAGCTTCTCGAAGAAATTAAAAAATCATTTCCTGATGTAAAATGGAAAACAGATCGGGCAGATCATCCGCATGAAGCG
>JAOUOA010000198.1 GCA_029880625.1 Spirochaetia bacterium | reverse complement strand
GGCCGGTCATAAAATTGTAGATTTAAGCGGCGCATACAGACTCCACAATCAGGAAATCTTTGAGAAGCATTACGGCTTAAAGCATACTTCTTTTGAACTCATGAAGGAAGCTGTATTCGGCATGCCCGAAATTTTCCGGGAACAAATCAAGCATGCAAGTTTAATTGCAAACCCAGGCTGCTACCCAACGGCTGCCATCCTGCCTCTCTTTTTAATTAAAAAATGGATCGGCGAAGCAGCATCCATCACAGTCAATGCAGGATCAGGAGTTTCCGGAGCGGGAGGCCGAACTGAAGATGCCGGATTTTCATTTAATTCCGTATATGAAAACTTTCGAGCTTATAAAATTTTACGCCATCAGCACGAACCGGAAATCCGAGAATATTCTCTTTCAGAAAGCCAGAAAAAAGAAATCCCTCTAGTCTTTACGCCGCATCTTCTTCCCCTTTTCCGGGGAATCCTTTCCACAACAGTCATCCACTGGAAAGAAAAAACTCCGGATGGCTTAAAAGAAGCTCTGAAAGATGCATCTGCAAAAGAAGCTTTCATCAGAACCATGGATGAACCGGAAGAAGTTCAGCTTTTAAGGGTTCAAAAAACAAATTTTGCAGATATGGGAATCCGTTCTACAGACAAAAGTACTGTTATTGTCAGCGCCATAGATAATCTTCAGAAAGGCGCTGCAGGACAGGCTGTACAGAATATGAATTTAATCTGCGGAATCAACGAGACAGAAGGACTCCTGATCCATTCCTGAAAAAATATTTTAAAAAAAATTCAAACAGATGTATTGTTTTTAAGATTGATTCGTCTTATAATTAGTCTTAATAAATATAAGATAATAAAATCACTTTTTGACAGAGTTTTCAGGACAGACAATGAACACTTTTAAAATTTGCGCAGCACCTTAGATACTGCAATCAAAAAGATCAATACTCTACAAATAAAACAATAGATTATATAAATAATAAGCTAACTTTTATACTTTATAGACAATGATTCTTTCCAGAAAACGCCGCATTCATTCAGCCTGGTGGTATCCAATTTTCACAACCGTCCTTCCCGGCGCTGTAATTCCGATAGGACTTGCTCTTATTTTTAATACCTTTTACCAGTCCTGGCGATGGGATCATGAGCCCTTCCATTCTCTGGTGGAAGGAATCGGCTCGTTTGCAGCTGTTCTTCTGGCCTTTATCATTATCAGTATGCGAAAAAGTGATGAACTCAGTCCATCCTACATCTGGATTGCATCTACGTTAATGGGAATGGGACTTCTGGACGGCTTTCATGCAGGCGTACGTCCGGGCATTGCTTTTGTCTGGCTCCACAGCATTGCCACATTTGTCGGCGGCCTGACCTTTGCATTTGTTGTCATTCCGGAACGCATTTCTGCGCTTAAAAAAATTGAAAATACCCCCTATTTTATTGCCGCTGCAAGCATCATCACAGGAATCCTTTCCGTTATATTTCCGGATTGGATCCCCGCAATGGTAAAAAACCAGAAATTCACAACCGCAGCTGAATTTTTAAATATTACAGGCGGACTTGGATTTCTAATCGCATGGGCTCATTTTTCCTGGTCAAAGCACTTTCGCTCTTCTAAGGAAGAAAGAGTTCTTCTTGCCAATCATTGTATTTTATTCGGAACGGCAGGCCTTCTCTTTCACTTTTCCGTTCTCTGGGATGCAACCTGGTGGCTCTGGCATATCCTCCGTTTGTTTGCCTATCTGGTGATCCTCTGGTTTTTTGTAGAGATCTATATACGAAATGTAAAAAAGATCCGCGATAACAGAGACCAAATTGAATCGATGGCAACCCGGCTTCAGTCCGTCCTGAACAACGTTGCAGACGGAATTATCATCATTAATAAAAATGCAGAAATTGAACTCATGAACCCTTCTGCAGAAAAAATTTTCGGCTATAACGAATCAGAAACTTCAGGAAAAAATGTAAATATGCTTGTATCCGAGCCGTTCAACGGCAGTTTTGTCAGCTACCTGAAATCTACTCAAGAAAAAAACACTGGACCGGGAAAAGAAATTACAGGAAAAAAGAAAGACGGTTCAGAATTTCCAATCGATCTGGCTGTAAGTACCATGAAAATTTCCGGCGAAAGGAAATTTATTGGACTCGTAAGGGATATCACAGAGCGAAAACGCATTGAAAATATGAAAAATGAATTTATTTCAACGGTCAGCCATGAACTGCGGACTCCCCTCACATCCATTCGCGGCTCAATCCGTCTGTTGACAGGAGGCGCACTCGGAAAATTGCCCGAAGAAATTCGAAACCTTCTGAATATAGCATCGAATAATACAGAACGCCTTCTTCTTTTAATAAATGATATTCTGGATATACAGAAAATTGAAACCGGAAAAATGGATTTTCAATTTCAGCTTTTCAGCATAAAAGAATTCTTAGAAGAAAGTCTGAGCATTAACCAATCCTATGCTGATCCCTATGGAATTAATTTTAAACTGACTGTTCCTCAGGATGATTTTCATATAAATGGGGACCGAAACCGTCTCCTTCAGGTAATGGACAACCTCATATCCAATGCGGTAAAATTTTCTCCGGAAAACAGTTCAATTGAAATAAAAGCTGAAAAAAATCAGGATCTGATCCGCATCGAAGTAACCGATCATGGAACGGGAATCCCCGATCATTTTAAGCCATTTCTTTTTGATAAATTCACGCAGGAGGATTCATCCGACACCAGAAAAAAAGGCGGAACAGGACTGGGACTCAGTATTACGAAACTGATTCTTGAAAAACATAATGGATACATTGATTTTTTTTCGGGAAATGATTCTGGCACAACATTTTATTTTGAACTTCCCTTCCCGCCTCAAAAGGATATCGTGGCGTAAACAAAACGGGATTCATCCTGCGTCGGGGCATTATAAAACTTTAAATACTTTCAGTGAAAGCTGCCTGCATTTCCATCTGTAGATTCAACAAACAGTTTTTTACTGAGGTCCGCTCCCTGGTGAATTAATTTTTTTTTTAAAACGTCGATATGCATTTCTTCATGCAGTGTAAGAGCCCACAGCCAGTCCAGCATGGAAAGATTTCCAAACATCGGATGTTCAAAATAAATTGCCCTTAAATCATCCATTGATAATTTTAAAAGATTCTTTTCCGTTTTATCCATTGCTTTATTCAGAGACTGAATCAGCTCTGATTTTACAATTTGCTCAGCAGGATTAACAATTTCAGGATTTTTTAGTTTCCCCGGACTGTAGCTTGACTCGATAGAATCGTAATCAATATTTATGCCGTCCAGTCGTTCGCCCTTTTTTCCAGCATTGACAAGGGCTAAAAGATTTGCATACAGAGACTGTGTCACTCTCAAATGATCAGCAACCTCACAGGGACTCCATGAGCCATCTTCAGGTCTCTGATTGCATGTTTCATCAGATTGTTTTTTCAGCATATGAATCAGATCAATTCTGTGAAAATTCCATGTTTCATAAATAGGTTCCCAGCTAACCAATTCAGGCGGACGTAATAATGATATCATTTAATCTACTCCAGTCATTTTACAATATTGAAAAACCCTTTTTGAAAGCATCTCTTTTTTATCCTAAATACATAGGTTTTTTCTTTAATCAATCCTCTCAACTCCTCTGCCATTTTATTAATTCTATCAAACCAGCCCTCCGATTTCAAAACTCGAATATCGATGCAAATTCCTTGGATCTTTGAAAGATCAATTCCTTATCCAGATGGAAGCTGAAAACGGTCCGAAGTATCAAGACTCTGATTCGCCTTCTGGAAGCCCGTTAGCTTCCTATATTTGATTGACACCGGGCTCAATTTTGAAAAGATGGAAGTATAAAAATCCGGGATGTAGCGCAGGGGTAGCGCACACGTCTGGGGGGCGTGTGGTCGCTGGTTCAAATCCAGTCATCCCGAAATTCAATGAATCCTTGAAAGAGCGGTGTTCCGCTCTTTTTCTTTTTTAAATGAATCTCAGAACATACTCTGTGATTCAAAACCTTTTCAGGACGAATATGCAGTAGGAAATTCTTTGTGTTCATAAAATAAAACATATCAGTTTTTTCTAATAATAACACATCCCCTATGACAACTGTCATAAAATTTTTCTTGTTTTTTAATTGTTGATTCTGGGCACCTTAATTTAAATGGATCTGTAGAATTATGCAGAATGCAGAAAAAAATACATTCAAAAACCTTCTTTTTCAAAGCAGAAGCTATAAAAGAAGAATTTTTGCCGCTTCTTTTTACTGTCTTTTTGCTTTTTTTGCCCGGTATTCCGTTCACTACGGACATGACTGCGAAACAATCAATCCCTGGCAGAAAGAAAACATACCCGAAACTGCTGCTCTACCCACTGCAACATCCCACTGTCATGATGAAAAAAAGGAAACGCACAGCCCCGAGCATCATTCCGGGGACGAGCACAAACATTCTGAATGTCAGGTCTGCCATTCTTACGAAGAACTGGTTCAAAGCATTTTTGAAGAATATTCACCGTCTTTGAAAATTTTTATTTCAAAGCATGAAACAATTACTGAAACGTCTTTATCTTCCCCATCAACTGACTTTATTAAAGCCTACCATTCACGCGGTCCGCCCGTAAAATTCTCTATCATCTGAATATCATCTGAGAATCCAACATAATATTTATTTAAGGATTCTCAGGTATATGTTCGGGAGAAAGAATATCCAGAGTTCCATGTTATTATTGTATCGCATGATCTGCACAATATTGAAATTGTACTGATTTTATAGAATATGTATCCGGAACAGAACCGATATTAAGAGAATCATCATTTCTCCTCGAACGAATTTTATAAATTGAAGAATTAAAACCAGGAAAGTTTGGTTTTCGGAAACTCAGTTTTGAATGAACGAATGGAATTGATTTGTATTAATTCCAACCGATCGTTTCCAGAGACGACGAAAAACATACGAATTCTTTAAATATAGAGGAATATAATGAACTTTTACAGATCTATCAAACGAATCCGCGAATCATGGAATGATTCAGCTGCGGTTAAAATTACGAATATACGAAAACCTGAAATCAATTTAAACCGGAATAAAAATCACAGCGCTGCAGCTTTATTATTGCCTGCGATAGCTTTCTTTTTTCCACTTTTTTTACCGTCGCCGACAGATGCCTACATCGGTCTTTGTTGTGCGAAATGCGGAGGGAATATGCCTCTGAACTTGTGCAGTGCGGGCGTTCCCGAAACCCATGAGTTCAGGATTACGGTTTCTCCCATGCTGATGAAAATGTCAGGTCTTCAGGAAAAAGAAGAAAAAATTAATCCCGACAGCCGCCTGAGTCTTCCCTCCGAATGGTATTCTGGACTTTTTCCAGGCAGCATGTCGATGATGATGCCTATGAGCATGCCCATGAGCGGCATGACAATGGCTCCGGACAACTCAACGGTTGCAAAGGACAATATTACAGGAGGACTGACCGGCAGAAAATATATGGCTGTTCCCGTGGCGATGCGGATGGAAATGATTCATGTCAATATCGGCTACAGTTTTACCGATCATTTTTACGGCGAAATCATGCTGATGGCAAAAAGCAGCAAAATGAAAATGAAGTACAACTATATGATGACACAGATGCTCGGAAAAATTTACGACACAATGGAATCAAAGGGTATGGCGGACACCATGCTGATGGGAAAATACCGACTTTATGCGGATGATTCGCTCATGCCCCGGTCTCAGATCTCCATGATTGCAGGCGTAAATGCTCCAACAGGATCCATCCGCGAAAAGGGATTTTCACATGATATGAATATAACCCAACCGCAGGCTCTGCTTGCTCATTTCAGCGATGCATACAGGGAAAAGGAGCTTCTTCCTTATTCAATGCAGCTTGGCTCCGGAACATTTGATCCTGTGGCCGGAATTGAATATCAGGGTTCTGCTTCTCCATTCTGGTGGGGAGTCAATATGCTCTATACGGCCAGAGTTTACAGAAATAAAGAAGGCTGGTCCCCTGGAGACGAGCTCAGAACTGATTTTTTCCTGATGTATCAGCTTACCTATAACCTTGTATCTCAGAT
>JAOUOA010000197.1 GCA_029880625.1 Spirochaetia bacterium | reverse complement strand
GGAGTGTATAAAGTTACCGGTTTATTTTTAATTATTTTTACAGATCTTATTTCACTTTTTTTATCGGTTTCTTTATTCAGAATACGCCAGTAATAATTTCCTTCTGTCAGGGAAACAGAAGTATTACCGGAACGTGTCTTCAGCTCTTTTATTACTTTTGAAAAAGAGTAATGATCGGACAATTGAAGTAGAAGCGGATGATTTTCATCATTTTTGTATTTTAATGTTACTTTTACCGGAGATCCGGCAGTGTAATACCTGACATTATCCTCAGGGCTGATTAAGTTGAGGGATAATTTTTCAACTTCCGTTGATTGATTAGAAAAACGAAGCTCTTCTTCATTTGAGATACTTTTCGGTAAACCTGCATCATCTGTTATTGTTAATTTTCCTTTTTTAGAAACTGCAGTAAAATCTCTGCCGTTCTTGCTGGATAATACCAGATTACCGACCTCTGTCGCTTTGATTTCTTTATTTCCTGCCTTTATGTTAATTTCACTGTCATTGTATTTCTGCAGAGCGCGGACGGTTCCTTTAGTAAAATTAATATTTGTTTCTTTTCTGGAAAATGAAACAACAACCATTGTATTCTCTTCAAGGGCTATTCGTGTCCCATCATTCAGTTCAATCACTGCTTCTGAAAGATCTTCTGTTCGTATCGTATCAAAGTTGTAGATAGGCGTTTCTTTTTCAACATTACTCCAGATCACTCTTGCATTCTGACGCCGCTGAGATGTTTTGCTTTTATATATAATTTTTCCTATCTTTTCTTTTTTGTCTCGTTGATAATCATATTCTTTATAAAAATCAAGCAGGAGAAGGGAGGCAGCGGTTGCAATAACAATCATGCTGACGGCAGGAAACCATAAGTCGGGATTTTTTACGTCAGGAAAACTAGCTGCCAAGGATTTCATATTTGGATTCCTCGCCATCCGCAGAGAAAGTTATTGATGTATCCTGCAAATCGGTAATGCCGAGAAGTGTTCTTAATTCATCTAAACTTTTGGGATCTTCAGGATCATCATATCTTCCAATAACAGCATAAATTTTTTGCTCCCTTGACTTGCCTTTTAATTTTGCAGAAGGCATTTCTTCAAGACGAAATATATCTCCAATTTTATCTCTTGCATGTTGTGAAATTAATATATCCGTTTTCATTGGTTTATTGAGAGCTTCAATCCGTGATGCCAGATTGACAGCATCTCCGATTACGGTAAACTCATGGCGTTCGCTGGAACCGATCTGTCCAGCAATAACCGGCCCTGTGTTAATTCCACATCCGATTTTAATCAGAGGCCTTTTTTTGCCTGAAGACTTGTTAAATTTTATAATTGATTTTCTCATCATGAGGGCCGAATTGACAGCCAATTCAGTATCATTTGCAGTTGAGACAAGTGCGCCCCAGTGGGCCATAACAGCGTCGCCGATAAATTTATCTACGACACCATGAGTTTGATTTACGCATTTAACCATTTCTGTAAAATATTCATTCAAGAATTCAACCACTTCTTCAGGAGAAAATTTTTCAGAAATTGCAGTAAAATTTCGCAAGTCGGAAAAAAATACCGCACATTCCTTATTTTCCCCTCCGGGTTTCAGTTCTTCATTCAGAGCCCGCTCTGCAATAGCCGGATTTACAAATTTTCCAAAAGCAGATTTAACCCGTTCTCTCTCTGCCAGGCCTCTCGCCATATTCATAAAAGAACCAGTCAGAAGGCCCACTTCATCCATAGATTTGATATCCAGCTGGATATCAAATCTACCTTCATCAATTAACCGGGTAGCATTTACAAGTTTTATGATGGGCTTCGTCAGAGTTTTTGAAAAGTAATATGCAACTAAAAGCGCAAGGTTAACAACGATAATCAATATCAGCAAATTTCTGTATTGAAGACGCACTACATTTTCAAAAACTTTTTCTTCCGCAATAGTGGAAATTACAGCAAATGAGCCAAAATAAAATTTTTCAAAAGATCCCATCCAGCGATTTCCGATCTCATCTTGATAAATTTTGAGTCCCTGACTGATACGGCTTTTTTTCATTTCAGAGACAATTGCTACATTTTCAAAACTGGCCCGTGCAAGGACAAGATTTATATCAGAATGAGCAATAATATCACCTGAATGATTTACCATATACGTTTGTACAATTCTTGACTTTTCTTTATCGTCTGAAAATATTTTCATCATAGTTTCTGCATCAACATAAATAATCATAATTCTGTCCAGTGATGCAGGCTGAGCAATACCGATTAAAGGCATTGAAAAACCTGGCGTTATATTTTCAACAGTTACAACGCCCGCAAAAGACCGAATGAAAAGATTTTTGTTTATTTTATGAAGATCTCTGATCCTCTTCTCTTCAATGGAATTTATTTTCATAAAATGAGTATTATACATTTCTTTTTCAAAATAGATTTCACTATTATTTTTTCTTAAAATTCCAGCAAAAATGATTTCGGGATTTTCCATAAAAAAAGATTCTTTTAATTCTGCCGGAAGGTTTACATTTTCCACAAGGAATCGAGAATTCATGGCCAATCGCTTGAATTCGGACTCTGCCTTTCCTCCAATCGCTGCTGCTGTTTCAAGATTATTGGATTGAACCATCCTGCGCATATCTTCCTTGAACCAGAATGAAGCAAGAAAGATAACTGTAGAAAGCGAAGATATCACTAAAAATGTTATGATTGCAAGAAGCTTGAAGCGAATTGTAAATCTTGACAATTTTTTAATATCTTTTGTTTTCAGATTTGAATGCATTATTTTTTTATCTGAAATATAAGAAGGTGTATTCTCGGGGTTCTTATTCTTATTCTCAATAAATTTAGTATAAAATATTTTTAATTTCTCGTGGTAATCGATAATCCATTGTTCCTGATCCATTAACTGCGTTTTCCCGGTCAAATATTCCAATGCCTTCATTAGATTTGTTTCTTTTTTTAAATTCAAAAAAAGGATGATCGATACAATATGCAAAGCACATGAATTTTTAGAATCTAAATCATAGAGAAAAAGAGTCGAGCCTTCGGATAGATTATTTCGAATTTTTTTATTTAAATTATGTACGTATACAAGATCGCCCCGTTCTATGCGCTCAATATTTACAGTGGAGCATTTTACAGGTATATTTTCCCGGGATAAAATATCCAAAATTCTAATTTCATTTTCTGCTTCTTTTGAATAGAGATAAATATTTTTAATCTTTTCATTTTTAATGATTTGATAATTATCATTAAATGCGCCTGCTCCGCCGTAAAATTCTTCTATCTTATGAAAAAACAGGAAAATATTATTTTTAGTTTGAAGGTATGAATGTTTCATAGATGATTCAGACACAATTCTCGAGATTTATGCAACTTTAATCTGACAGATAATTAAAGATCAATTTCTTTCTGTATCAGGCAGATAGATCCTGCTGAATAATACTTGATTTTCTTAATATTTATTATTTTATACTTCTTGCAATATTGGATTTTAATCGTCAATCAGATATTAATCATCTGGGTCTTTTACAACAGATTATTTTACATTGCAGGAAAATTTGTACTTTATTTATAAACCCGGGTATAAATCATTCATTCCATACTTGTAAACCCCGGTATAAATTTAAAAATACATTCAATTATAACAGAAATTCATGTTCAGAAACCTCAAAGAAATTAAAGGAATCGGGCCGGCAAAAGCGAAGGCATTGGAAGATGCGGGTATAAAAAACATATATGATCTTCTGTATTATTTTCCCAGACGCCATATTGACAGAAGCATTTCTGAAACCACAGTTTTTAAAGACGGCCAGAGCGTAACCTTGATCGTTACCATTGAAAGCCATTTTTTAATTCACGGAAAAAAAACCAGGCTGGTAGTCAATGCGCGCACTCTTTCAGGAGAATCCATTAAATTTTTATTCTTCCATGGCGCAATGTATTTTGTAAAGGTATTTGAAGCCGGTCTGACTGCTGCCGTATCCGGCAAACTGGAGTACAGGGGCGGCATGCAGATGGTTCATCCTGACTTTGAATTTTTCGATTCAGATGACGAAGATGCTCTGCTTCATGTGGGCCGCATTGTTCCTCTCTATCCGTCAACGGAAACTCTGAAAAAAAAGGGACTGGACAGCAGAGGATTCCGGCGTCTCATTTCTGCTGCTTTCAGCCTGAAAGATCTTGTCATTGATGAAACTCTTCCGGAAACGATTCTAAAAAAACACGGTTTTATGCAGCGAAGCTTCGCAATTAAAGAAATCCATTTTCCGGAAAATCGGGAAAATCTGAATGAGTCATACCGTCGTCTGAAATACGAAGAGCTGTATTTATTCAGCGCCTTGATGCATGAAAAAATCAAACAAAGAAACCGTGAAAAAAGAAAATTAAGACCTCTGGCTTTTCAGACATCGCCCCTTTACAAAAAATTATTATCCGATCTTCCCTTTTCGCTCACCGATGATCAAAAGACAGCCATCCAGGAAATCCTGAAACTGTCCGAAAATGATTTTGCTGCCGCCGTTCTTTTACAGGGAGACGTCGGATCGGGAAAAACGCTTGCGGCTCTTGCCGTCATGCTTCATTATACCGACCGGCAGATTCAGGCAGCCATCATGGCGCCGACGGAAGTTCTGGCGCGCCAGCATTTTAAGACCATCACAGATTTTATGGGAATTCAGCCCGGTCTGCACATTGAGCTTTTAACCGGTTCTGATAAAAAGAAAAAAAAGGAAAGTGTTCTGGAAGGACTCAGGAGCGGCGAAATCAACTGCATCATCGGAACCCACAGTTTAATAGAAGATTCGGTAGAATTTAAAAATCTTGGTCTTGTCATCATTGACGAGCAGCACCGTTTTGGCGTGAATCAGAGAGAATCCCTGCGGCTTAAAGGAAAAAATCCTGACGTAATCGCCATGACGGCAACGCCCATTCCAAGATCGCTCTGCCTGACGGAATTTGCAGATCTGGACCTGGTCGTTCTGAAAGAAAAACCTGCAGGCCGAATGCCAATCCAAACCATGCGGCTCGGTGAAGATAAAAGAAAAGGTCTGTACAAATCGATCCGAAATCATGTGGGTAACGGACGCCAGTGCTACATTGTCTATCCCGTCATTGACGAATCCAAAAATGATCTCAAGGCGGCGGTTCATGCAAATGAAGAGCTTTCCACTGCAATTTTTCCGGAATTTCGTGTAGAGCTTCTCCACGGCCGCATGAAATCCGATGAAAAAGAGCGCATCATGAACGATTTTCGTTCAGGTTCAGTTCAGATCCTGGTAACAACAACGGTAATTGAAGTGGGAGTGGACGTTCCCAATGCAACCATCATGGTGATTGAACATGCAGAACGGTTCGGAATTTCCCAGCTTCACCAGCTGAGAGGACGAGTGGGAAGAGGATCGGAGGAAAGTTTTTGTATTTTAATGGCGGAGAATGTAACAGAAGAAGGAGAGGAAAGGCTGGAGGCTCTTGTTAAAAGCGACGATGGATTTTTTTTAAGCGAGGTAGATATGAAATTGCGGGGGCCGGGTGAACTTCTGGGCTACAAACAGCATGGGATTTCCGGACTCAGATTATCGAATCTTGTGGAGGATCGGGAGCTTGCCGAAACAGCTTACAGAGACATCAGAGAAATTTTTGAATTAAATGACGCTGCGAAAGAGGCAATTCGAAGACAGTTTAATGAAGGGGTGGATGTTTTTCCGAATTAAGCGCAGCAAAGAGTATGAAATAGATTGAAAGACATTAGATATGAAAATATTTTATCAAACGATGAACGCTGCAGTTTTAATTTATTGAATCAAATCCTGATTAATTTTATTTAGTTTTAGAACAGTCATTTATGCAATCGTTTCTCACATAACAATGAGCGCTTATGAATTAATGACTTGTTTCTGCTCAAAGTTTTTTAAGTGGGTGCAAATTGAAATACAGATACTTTATTAATATTATTTATCTTTTATTTTACTCTGCAATGGCGGCAGTTATATACAGCAATCTCAGCCCATACAATTACCGTTTCCCGGTATTCTTTTCTTCATATACGCCAATTGTAATTAATTCTTCATTTTTACAAAGGCTCAATTATTT
>JAOUOA010000196.1 GCA_029880625.1 Spirochaetia bacterium | reverse complement strand
AGACCTCCGGTAATGGTTGGAGGGTATTCCCAGCCGATCATAAATACGGATTTTTCCATAATGCTAACAGTTCCCGGTAAATAAAAACTTCTTACGAAAAAAAGTTGATTTTTCTAACAATTTAATATCCAAATAAAGATTTTTCTTCTTATGAAAAAAATCATGCAACAGGTTGATTCATAAATTTATTTCAGAGAAGATCTCTGAATAATTTTTTAATACAGATATAACAATGAATCAATCAAAGATTTCAATATAAACTGACCAACTTTAAGTTTTGGATTTTTTTATAAAGAAATTTTATTCTGGTCAGAATTTTTTCTAAATTAAGTATGATTCGTATGGGTTAAGTATTGAATGTTGCACATAAAATTGCAAACATAAAATTATATGAGGGCTTTTTTTTAAGCTGGATTCTGTATGAATTATGAAAAATGATGTCCGGATGCAATCCATGAAAATTGAAGCTGGAAACGAGTTCCCTGTCGGCTCAAGTTATGATGGAAAAGGAGTAAACTTTTCCGTATTTTCCAGACATGCAGAAGCTGTTGAATTATGTCTTTTTGATGATGTTCACTCTAAAGAAGAATCCTGCAGGGTTTTTTTACCAGGAAGGACCGGACATGTGTTTCATGGATACTGTCCAGGCCTGAAACCAGGACAGCTTTACGGCTACAGAGTGTACGGACCTTACAATCCATCTGAAGGTCACAGATTTAACCCTGCGAAATTATTATTTGATCCTGCATCCAGAGCAGTCGGACGCGATATGACCTGGGATGAGGCTTTGTTTGGTTATGTACTGGAAAATGGTGAGGATGCAGGACCAGATCAGAGGAACAGCTCCAAATTCGCTCCGCTTTCAATGGTTGTAGATGAAACTCAAAACTCCACCATGGATACCAGGCCTTACATACCCTGGAAAAATACTGTTATTTATGAAGCTCATGTGAAAGGAATTTCAGCGCTTCATCCGGATCTTCCTGAATCCATTCGGGGAACCTATAAAGCTCTGGGATCTAAACCTGTAATTCGCCATTTAAAAAATCTTGGTATTACTGCAGTAGAACTTCTGCCTGTATACTACCATGTAGATGAATATCATCTATTTAAGAAGAAACTAACCAATTATTGGGGATATAATCCCCTCGGGTTTTTTGCCCCGCACCCCGGATACGCATACGAAAAAAATAATACAGTAAATGAATTTAAAGAAATGGTTCAGGCTCTTCACAGAGAAGGATTGGAAGTAATCCTGGATGTTGTTTACAATCATACTGCAGAAGGGAATCACAGGGGCCCGACCCTGTCCTTTCGTGGACTGGACAACCTGTCATATTATAAATTAGAAGAAAATGATCTGAAGAAGTACAAAGACTATACCGGATGTGGAAATACTTTAAATGTAAATCGATTTTATGTTCTTGATCATGTTATGGAAAGTCTGCGCTACTGGGCTGAAACCATGAATGTGGATGGATTCCGTTTTGATCTGGCAACCGTCCTGGGGCGTGATCATCATTACGTGAATATGATGGCTCCTTTTTTTCTTGCTGTCAATCAGGATCCGGTACTTTCCAGGCTGAAAATGATCGCAGAACCATGGGATCTGGGGGAATGGGGATACCAGGTTGGAAATTTTCCTGTCCGATGGTCTGAGTGGAACGGAAAATACAGAGATTCAATCCGGCAATTCTGGAGAGGCGATGCCATTCCATTGGGCGAATTTTTAAACCGTCTGAAAGGATCTCCCGATATTTATTCTCATAATGCAAAGTCTTCTCATTCAAGTATCAATTTCATTACTTCTCATGACGGTTTTACACTGAATGATCTTGTAACATATGATTATAAAAGAAATCTCGAAAATGCAGAAGATAATCGGGACGGCACTGATTACAATCTTTCCATTCACTGCGGTATGGACGGGCCGTCTGAGAACAGAGAGATCCGGTCTCTGCGCATCAGACAGATGCGAAACTGCCTGATTACTCTTTTTCTTTCCCGTGGCGTTCCCATGATGCTGGGAGGCGATGAGATGGGCAGAACTCAAAATGGAAATAATAATGCTTACTGCCAGGATAATAAAATCAGTTATTTGCATTATTCGGATCTGCATAAAGGCACTGCTGATTTTATCCTAAAATTAATCGAAATTCGAAATCAAGTCTCTGTGCTGTTCCCTCAGGGTCCTTTCACGGGCAAACTTTCTGATCATACCCACCACGACGAAGTTCGCTGCATGGATACTTCCGGAAGCGAAATTTTAAATGAAAAACTGAATGAGTTTCATCAGGCGTTTGCAGCGCTTTTTACTTACGAATCAGATGGCGGGAAAAAAAGAGAGGAAGCCTTGAATTTGCTACTTGTTTTTAATTCTTCAAGCGATGATTGTTCTTTTCGTTTTCCTCATCGGGACGGAAGAGAATGGAACCTTCTTGTCCATTCTGATCAGGATGAAAAAAAAGATGTTCAGATTCCGCAAGGCGGGGTTTATGAACTGAAAAACCGATCTTCCGCTGTTTTCTTATCCCGAAATTTTTAAGAAAGATTCGCAGGAAAAAAATCATGCAATACAATGAAATTGTCGAAAAACTGGCGGAACTTTACGGAATTCTTCACGATTTCTATGATATTTCGGGAAGGCATTTTGTCGCGGATTTTGAAACAAAAAAAAAGCTTCTTCAGACAATGAAAATTGATGTTTCATCATCCGAAAAGGCATCGCTCAGTCTTGAATGCTATGAAGAAAAATTAAATCAGAAAATTCTCCAGCCTGTTTATGTGTTTTTCTCAGGGGAAGAGATTTTGATCCCTGCAGTATTTTCAAGGTATTCCGGCGAAAATTATTCCTTTACTGTTTTTCAGGAAAACGGTGAAATCAAAAAAATTTCTGCCGGCGTAAAAGAAGTCTATCCACAAAAAATTTATCAGATCGAATCAGCAGTGCGTGTTTTTTCATTGAACGGATGGGATCAGACGGAAGGGTATCATAAAATTGAACTGGTCGCCGAAGATTCCGGAGAGCACATTGCAACATCGGAGCTGATTCTATGTCCGAAAAAATGTTATGCAGGGGAACAGGATAAAAAATTAAAAGGGCTGGCTGTTCAGATCTATGCATTGAATTCAGAGGCGAATTCAGGAATCGGAGATCTGGGAGATCTTCAGCTGTTAAGCGGATATGCCGCAGAAATGAAACTGGATCTGATCGGAGTGAGCCCTCTGCATGCGCTTTTTTCAGGGAACAGGCTTCATATCAGTCCGTATTCTCCGTCTTCAAGAATCTTTTTTAATACAAATCATCTTTCTCTTCAGGCAGTACAGGAGTGGGATGAAGCTTCTGAAATAATTTATCTGGAAAATAAAAACTTGATTGAAAAAGAAAAAGAAAAGTCAGAGATCGATTACGGCCGGATTTTAGCCGTGAAACATCATCTTCTGAGAAATCTATTTGAAATATTTTATTCAAATGAATATCTGCGCGAAACTGCGAGGAAAAAGGATTTTGACAGCTTCTGTTCTGAACAAGGGGAAGCTCTGGAACTTCATGCACTTTATGAATCTCTTTATGAAAAATTTGCAGAAGAGGGGCGATTTGGATTTACAAACTGGCCTGAGTCTTTTCAAAATCCTGAGGGCAAGGAAGCAGCTCAATTTAAAAAAGATAACGAAAAAGAAATTCTTTTTTTTAAGTATGGGCAGTGGATTTTTTCCGAACAGCTGAAGCAAACAGTCAAACTCTGCCGTAAAAAAAATATCGGGCTTTACCTTGATCTTGCCGTAGGTTCAGTATGCGACGGATCAGAAGTCTGGTCCAGAAAAGATCTTTTCGCACAGGATGTTTCCATAGGCGCGCCTCCGGACCCTTTTTCTCCGACAGGTCAGAAATGGGGGCTCTGTCCTCCCATACCTTTTCGTATGGCAGAGGAATCTTTTCAGTCCTTTCGAATGCTTCTGAATGCGAACATGACACAGGGAGGCATGATTCGTCTGGACCATGCAATGGCATTAAATCGCACTTACTGGGTTCTGGATGAGAAAGGAAACGGTTCTTATGTCCGGTATCCATTCCGTGAATTGACGGGTATCCTTGCTCTTGAAAGCAATCGAAAGCAGTGCATGGTAATCGGAGAAGATCTTGGAACAGTTCCAGAAGGATTCAGGGAAGAGATGCTGGAGAGGAATATTTTTTCCTGGAAGGTCCTTTATTTTGAAAAAGGAGACGATGGTTCTTTTAAGGATCCAGGTTCCTTTCCTTTTTTATCGATTGCAACTGTTAATACGCATGACCTTCCAACAGTATTCGGTTACCTGAAAAGCGAAGATATTTTTTTAAGAAAACGGCTTGGAATCTTTAATGAAGAGAAAACACAGGAAGAACTTCATTCAAGAGAAAGAGACATTGAAAACCTGCTTCTTCTTTTGAAGAAAGAAGGATATTCAGATCTTTCAAAAGATGATCCTACTCGTATGATTGATGCGCTTCATTCATTGCTCAGCCGTTCCGGATCTTCGATGGTTCTGTATTCACTTCACGACATTCTGTATGATGCAAGGCAGCCGAATCTGCCGGGAACTGTAAATGAGTATCCGAACTGGTCATTGCGTTATCCTGCCTCCATTGAAAGTTTTCCCAGAATCATTGTATGATTTTTTTCACGTCAGGTCAGGGTATTGTTATTTGACATTTTCTGACAGAGTTGAATGATTCATCTATAATAGTGTTTTTTCATCCAGATTTAACCTTCTGGAGGTTGAAGTTATGGAAAATAAACAGTTGCTTCAGTTTATACGGGGTAAATTTCAGGAAGACCCCCTGCAGAAAAAGCCCGGGCCTGCAGTAACCATTTCCCGCGAATACGGTTGTCCGGGGTTCCAGCTTGCGGAAAATCTTGCGTCAACCTTATCGCGACGACAGGATACCGCAGGGAAAGTCAATGAATGGCATGCTCTGGGAAGAGAAATAATTGAGAATGCGTCGCAGGAAATTCAGCTCCCGCCCGATCTTGTAGAAGCCGTCGCAAGAAATAAGCCTAAAGGACTAATCTCCGAAATGATTGACTCGCTTTCGCCATACAGGCGTCCGGGGGACATTGAAATAAAAAAAACTGTAGCAAGCTTTGTGATGGCTGCAGCACGTCAGGGGCATGTTGTGATTGTGGGAAGAGGAGGCTCTATTTTAACTTCAAGTATGGAAAACAGCCTGCATATAAGTCTGAATGCGCCTCTTTCATGGAGAGTGAAGCAGGTGATGGAACTCAGGCAGTGTACAGGTGAATGTGCTGAAGAGCTGATTTCTCTGATTGACAGAGACAGAACTTATTTACGGCATTATATTGCAGGTGAAAGTATCGATTCTTATATGTTTGATCTTGTTATTAATATGGAAAGAATCAATCTTGATACAGCAGAAAAAATTATTTTAACTGCGCTTGAACAAAAAAAAATAATTAAACCTGTTCTACTGCAGTAGGAAATTACGTCTCATAAGTTAAGGTATTGAATGAAACTCTCTGTCAGAAAAAAAATTATTAATTCAGTACATTATTAAATTTTAAAGGTGTTATATGTTTTTTGAAAGAAGGCAGTTTGAACGTTTTAATTTTGAAAAAGAATTGATTATTGCGGCCAAAAATCCAATTGAAAAGAAAGAAGTTCAGTTCTACGCAAAAACAATCAATATCAGCCGGGGAGGTATGCTTTTTTTTACCATCGCTCAATTTAAACCAAAAACAAAGTGCTGGGTCAAATTTAAAACAAACTCCTACAAAGGAATGGAACTGAAAGGAAAAATTCTTCGTGTTGTAGAAGAGAATCGTCCTGAATATCTGAAAGAAAGCGAAGTTATGTATGCTCTTGAATTTGATGAAGTTTTTTCTGATTACGGAATGGAAGAAATCTTAAAAAAAGTTTCTGAAGCTTCAAGATCCAAATAACTCATATATCCTGTTTTTTATTCTGACCGGTAATCTTAAACGATAAGAGAAATACAACTCCGATCAATAACGCAAGAATCCAGTAAGTCGCCTGAATTCCTAAAATCCAGTAAAGATATCCTCCCATTAAAGGTCCTACAGC
>JAOUOA010000195.1 GCA_029880625.1 Spirochaetia bacterium | reverse complement strand
CAATTTCAGGGATTCCTCCTGCCGCCATATATGCATCGCCGATGGTTTTGATTTTTTCGAGACCATATTTTTTGCTGATATTATCAAAGGTTCCAAAACATCTGTCCAGTTCGCTGACCAGCTCAGAAGGCTGCAGGTTCTCCGCTATTTTCGTAAACCCTACAAAATCTGTAAACATTACAGTTGCACTTTCATAAAGCTTGGGCTTAACTCTATCCGTCTGCTTTAATTCGTCAGCAATGCTTTCCGGAAGAATGTTTAACAGAAGTTTTTCTGATTTCATTTTTTCATCATGAAAACTTCTGGAAAGGATAAGAACAAGAAGGCCAGTAAAGATCTGGACAAAGACAAATTGTCCCGCAACATCCATCATCCTTTCTGAATCATTGCTGTAATGTGTGATCCACTCAGGTTTGTAAAATTCAATCATAAAGATACAGGCTGTAACCGCAATATGAAGAAGAACCGCTATGATTGTCGTATGTCTTTTTCGTGACAGGATCATTGCAATTACAAGAGAAGGAATAAAATAATAATGAGTTCCTCCGGAAGAACCTGCATTTCCCAGAAGGCTGACAAAAAGAAAAGAAAGGATTAATATTACAAAAGGCCAGTAAAGTGAATAATACAGACTCCTGAATCTGGAGAGAAAATAGAATACCAGAAAGAGAATGCCGGTAACGATATTCATGATGGAAAGAAAAATGGAGTCATATAAAAATAAATTTCCATAGGAACCTGCAAGATTGCTGATGCCGTTAAATAAACTGATTGTGCTGAAAAGGCGGTGTTCGAGCGAGCTTGTTTTGGGATTCCCGATCAGTTTGTAAAATAGCGATGAAATCAATGATGTCATAATCAAAAGAAAAATGAAGAGATTAAAAATCAATCCTAATATTTAATTCCTTAAAAAATAGTATATGTTAAAAATAAGTTTTGCAGACCAAAACAGATTCTCAGAACGCTTTCGCACTCTCTGCAGAAAAAGGATTCATGAAATCTGCGATTTGATTTTTTCGTGGATCCCGTGCAAAAGGAAACAGACTATTTTTCCTCTATCCACTTTTTCCAGGTTTCTGGAGTATATCCTGACGTTGCTTTATTTCCGTTTCTTACAACAGGCGTTTTAAATAATAATGGATTTTCCATGAGCTTCTCTTCCGGGGAAAAACTCATATATTGCAGATTCTGCTTTTTATATTCACCGGACTCTGTATCAATCAGTGATTTTGGAGGGATGGATCTTGAGATGCTCTGGAATTCTCCTTTGCTCATCTTTTTTTCAGCAAGATTAATCATCTGAAATTTTATATTTCTTTCTTTGAAAAAGCGTTCTGCTTTTTTGGTTTCTGAACATTTTTTCAGGCCAAATATCTGAATATTCACAAGTATTCAATGCCGGCGGGATTCTTACATGTCAATTTGAAAAAGTGTTGGCCTCTATCTTTCTAATTTAAACATTGTCTGCAATGGAAAGCATGCTTGCTGCAAGAATTATACCCTGCCTTGATGTAAAAGACGGCAGAGTTGTAAAGGGCGTAAATTTTGTTGATCTCCGTGATGCGGGAGATCCTGTGGAAAATGCCAGATATTATGCCGAAACAGGAGCAGATGAACTTACATTTCTGGATATTACGGCCAGTTCTGATAAACGGGGAATTGTAGTTCGACTTGTTGAACACATTGCCGATGAAATTTTTATCCCTTTTACAGTGGGTGGAGGAATCCGTACGGTAGATGATGTAAAAGCCGTCCTCTATGCGGGAGCAGATAAGGTCAGTATCAATACAGCAGCTTTTCAGAACCCGGATGTACTGGACGGTTCGGCGGCAATTTTTGGAAGTCAGTGCATCGTTTGTGCTGTTGACGCCAGAAGAACTCCGGATCATCCAGATATGAAATACGAAGTTTATCTTCATGGGGGCAGAACTCCTACGGGAAGGGATGCCATTGATTGGGCTGTAGAAGCGGAAAAGCGGGGTGCGGGCGAAATTCTTCTTACAAGCATGGATCGTGATGGAACAGGCGACGGTTATGATCTGGAACTGACCAGGGATATCCATAATGCTGTTTCCATTCCTGTAATCGCATCAGGCGGAGCAGGCGGGCCGTCTCATCTGGCAGATGCCGTACTGGAAGGGAAGGCGGATGCCGTTCTTGCTGCATCCATTTTTCATTTCAGAGAATATACCATTGATGATGTGAAAAAATATATGCAGGATAAAGGTGTCCCTGTAAGAAGATTGGACAGACATTCTCAATGAATAAAAATTACGGAAAAAATTATGAGTTTTTTAAATGAACTGGAAGATGTATTAAAACTGCGAAAAGACAAACTGCCTGAAAATTCTTATACGGCAAGACTCTTCAGAGAAGGCGATGACCGAATTCTGAAAAAAATCGTTGAAGAAGCCGGTGAAGTTGTGATTGCCGCAAAAGGCACTGATCGGCATGAAGTGGTTCATGAATCGGCAGATCTTCTGTTTCATTTAATGATGCTTCTTGTTCATAAAGGTATTTCGCTTAAAGAAATTGAAGATGAACTGCAGAAAAGGCACAGTTAAAAGTCATGAAAGCTCTTCATCCAGATCAGGCACTATTTCCCGGTGAAAAACCTTTTCCGGTTCTACCAGGATGCGAACATTTTGCCGGTTCCGAAAAGCTGATCGGCAAAGCCTTTTCTTTTCAGGAAGAAAAGGGACCTGTTTTTGACATTACCCAGGATTGCGAAGACGGCGCTCCGGAAGGGCAGGAAAAAGAACATGCTGAAATGATTGTTCGTATGACAAATTCAAAACAGAATATTTTTAAAATGGCAGGGGCGAGAGTCCATGATTATACAAGTCCATTCTGGAAGCAGGATGTTGAAATTCTTGTAAAAGGAGCGGGAGAACATCTTGCCTATCTGACCATACCGAAGCCAACCTCTGCCGACCAGGTTGATGAAATGATTTCCTTTATACAGGATACTGCTGTAAAGTGCGGGCTCCGCCGAGAAATTCCGGTACATGTACTAATTGAAACTCACGGCGCGCTTTATGATGCAAGAAAGATTGCAGCTCTTCCCTGGATGCAGGTTCTGGATTTCGGCCTGATGGATTTTGTGTCCGGTCATCATGGCGCAATAGCGCTATCCAATATGAAAAGTCCCGGCCAGTTTGAACATGAACTTCTGCGCCGTGCAAAAACTGAAGTCGTTGCGGCAGCGCTTTCGTCAGGCGTTGTTCCGGCGCACAATGTAACGCTTGATTTAAAAAATTATGATCAAACTCTCTCAGATGCGCTCCGGGCAAAAAATGAATTTGGATTTCTTCGGATGTGGTCCATTTATCCGGTTCAGATTGATGCCATTGTTGATGCCATGAAACCGGACCTTTCAGATGTGGAAAAAGGGATTTCAATTCTTATGAAAGCTCAAGAAGCAGACTGGGGCCCGATCCAGCATGATGGAGAACTTCATGACAGAGCCACTTTTCGCGGATTCTGGAATCTGGTAAAAAGGGCTAAGGTAAGCGGAGTTAGCCTTTCTGAAGAAGCACTTCAGCGTTGGTTTTGAATTTTCTGAATTCTTCTTTCATACTATTGAAAAAAACGGTTTTATATGCAAAAAATTATTTTCACAGAAGTAGTTTCCTATTTATTTGCTAAATAATTATAAATTGCTTCATCTGTCCGGAGGAAATGGACTGATTTTCATTCAGACGGGATCTGCAACAGGGATTTGAAGTATATTGAATTCGCTAACTAAAAAATTTAAGCGGTGATAAGAATTTATTTGTTATAAGGACTTTTAGTGTAAAAAGGATATTTTGAAATCGTTATGGAGAAAATTATGGATGTAAAAAATTTTGAAGTCAGCGAGGAGCTGATGGTCGGACAGAAAGTGATGGATTCGCAGCATAAAGAGTTTTTTAAACGTCTGAATACTTTGATTGTAGCAGCTGCATCAAATAAAAATCAGAAAGAAATTCAGTCTTTTATCCGCTTTCTTTCTGATTATATTCAGACCCATCTTTCAATGGAAGAAAGGCTGATGCAGAAATATGGATATAAAGAATTTGAAGGCCATAAGTCTCAGCATGATTATTTTCGCAAAGTTTATACAGAAATTATGGATGACTTCAGCAATGGAAAACTTTCACTTTCTGATTTTGTGAAACGCCTTGAAAAAGAAGTTGGTGAGTGGTTTGAAAACCATATCCAGAAAGTGGATAAACTCTTAGGAGCTTTTCTTGTTGAAGAAGGAGCAGGAGAAGAAGAAGGCTGATAAAAAAATGACAGCGTAATTCTTTCGTAACGCAGTTTGATAAAAAAAGCCGGAGAAAAAACTCCGGCTTTTTTTAACTCTCTACTGGATTAAATCTTTGTAAGTTTTCCGAGCAGTTCTTTTCCAACTGTTGTCATCTTGCCAATTAAGATTCCTTTATCTGCGTTCCAGTTTCCTGTCCATGGCATCTGGGATTCATAATTTACCGAGCTGACCATCATACCCTGATCAATGTCATACATCACAGCGCGGATATTCATCGCACGTACTCCTTTTCCTGCAATGGTCTTTGTCGCTCCACCGTCAATGTGAGCAACAATTACAAATCGCGGAGGAAAATCAAATTTAACCTGCGCTTCTGCTTTTTTAATAAATCCAGGCAATGCTGCAAGTAAAGTTTTTGCCTTAGCTCCATTTGGATCACTTGTTACCGGATGGGTAATATTTTGATTGAACGGAGGAAGTTTAATTGCAGGCTGCAGAGAAATCCATCTGCCATCAGATGCTCCTGCAAATCCGCCTGCAAGAGCAGCAGACATTTCAAGATCGCCGCCGCCGACATGCATGTCTACCGGCATTACAAGCCCTTTTGCTGTGCTGAAATCTACATCTTTGTTTTTTGCTTTCCATTCTTTATTTACATTTGCTCCGCCACCGCAGGAAACGATTGTAAAAAACATCCCGCTTAAGAGGATGCTAAAAAAACTTGACTTTTTCATAAAAAAATTCTCCTGTTATTTCAAAGTAATTTAGTAATATTTGAAATGATTCCATGATAATAATGTCAAACAATTTTAAAAAAAATATATTATTATTTTCTATTATACTTATTCAATTAAACTGCAGTGGAGATCATTTCTGTATTTTCCCCCATAATAATGATAAAAATCATATGATTCCGGAGTTTTCCACGAAATATGGAAAAAACTATGATGAGATCCGACAGATTTCTTTTCAATTGATCGAGGCAGAGAAACGCTGCAGTAAAGAATATAAAAAATCAGTTATGATTTCAGACTGTATTCAGGCGAAGTATGGCGATATTTCAAGTATATCACAACTTTCTTTTGAAGAATTATCAGAAATCAAGCATCTATCAGTTCAATATAGATGGGAATTGAAAGAATTTTTCATCAGACATCCCGGGAGCAGCTTGAGCATTCTAAAAGAAATATTTTCGATGGCAATGGAAAAGGCCTTTGCCTGTGAATCCAGCAGCAGGGAAGACTCTGAAAGAGACTGTATGGAACTTGCTGCTTACAGTGTTTGCAAAGGTCATGGATATGATAAAGAATCCTGCAGCCAGATCATTTCAATGGGGATTGATTATCAATGGTCTAACCCGGCTATGAAACTTGATGTCAATAAAAATTATCGCTATCGGAATCAACATTAAAATTTACCAAGCAGTATACCGCAAGAAGAAGCAATGGAAATCGTTTTCTTGAATTTTTTTATTAATTAATATATACTATGTTCCGCACCGAAGTCTTGTTTATAGAGAGATCATGATCGATGAAATCATCAGATTTAAACTGGTAGAATGTCTGTAGACACAATTGTTGCTGTAAACTTGAAGCTGAATCTCAAACTCTATACCTGATTTTTTCAAAGCCTGTATTCAATTAAAGAAACAGATTTTAGTAATCCCGGGTTTTTTATTTCAGAAGCTTTTGATCGTAAAAATTGTTATTTGTAAACCTTCTTTGTATTTCACTCTTAAGGTTCTATTTTAAAAAATGAACTGCATATAAAAAATAAACATGTCAGTGAATCTTCCGTCTATGCCTCTGTATAAAAAATTACAGAGGTGTT
>JAOUOA010000194.1 GCA_029880625.1 Spirochaetia bacterium | reverse complement strand
TCCATCCATAGCTGTAAAGCATTACAAGATTTGTTGTTATGAAAAGAGCAATAAATCCATAAAACATCATCCCATGTGCGCCAAAACGAGGCTTGTTTACATCACATTTTACAAACTGCTTATGAGTCATAATTGCAATGAGGGTGCTGATGAGACCGCCGATGATGGAGCCGATGGTTACCGGCTGAAGCGGCGGCTCATGCTTTTTCATCCCTTTCCAGAAAAAGAATATCTGAAGAAGCGAAAGAATTCCAACAATACCCACAGTAGGCAGAATGACAGCATCAATCATTTTCAGGCTGAACATTTCAGAATATACAATCCTGTTTGACCATGTATCAGGAATTCCCAGTCTATCGTTTCCGTAAAGAGTACCGAGAAAAATTACAACAGGCACCAGATACATTGTGATGAGATGCTTGGGCGTTGAAAAAATCTTTCCCAGGAAAGGAATGATTGTCAGACGCTGGTAGCTTACATTTCTGATGGCTGCAAGAGTCTCTGCCGGGTTTGCGCCGCGGGGGCATTTATCCGAGCAGTCGCCGCAGTTATGGCAGAGCCATACATCTGAATTGTAAATCAGCTTGTCAGCGGATCCCCACTGGGCAAGAACCATTTCCCTTCGCGGGAAGGGACGATCCAGAGGAGTGAGATTGCAGGCTACCGTGCACGTTGCGCACTGGTAGCATTTGCTGAGTTCTTCTCCGCCGTTCTGTTTTAATTCCTTGATAAAACCAATATCCGGTTCTATAAAAGCAGTATTTGACATATCTTTTATCTCCGTCCTCTTTAATTAACCGAATTCCTTGAATGGATTCGGTCCGTAGCTTTCCACTAATTCAACAAACTCGTCGATTTTCTTGGCCATTCCCTGGTAGTCATTGATGGCCAGCTGCTCGATCTGAACGCGTTCCGGTTCAATCATCATTCTTCCGAGAGTATCGCTGAGTTTTCCCATACGTTCTGATGCAAGTTCGCTTCCTCTTACGTTATGGCACTGATAGTCGTCGCCGTATTTACAGCCGAACATCAGCACCCCGTCAATTCCGGCAGAGAATGCATCTGACAGCCAAACAAGGCTGAGAGATCCCAGGCATCTCAGAGGAATTACACGGATTCTTGGATTGAGTTTCAGTCTTGCAAGACCGGCCATATCGAATGCCGGGATGGAATCGTTTTCGCATGCGAAAACAAGAATTCTTAACTGGTCCTCATCATCCTGGGGAACGCTGATAGCGCGGATCATTGAGCTGACCATGTCCAGATTGAAATCCGGAAAGGAGATTACTTTAGCAGGGCATGCTCCCATACAGGTTCCGCATCTTCTGCAGCGCAGAGGATTGATAATGGGCGATCCTTTTTCGTCTTCATCATACATGCCGTAAGGACATTCTTCTGTACATCTTTTGCATTGTGTACAGCGGTCCGTTGCAATGCGGGGATAGCTTAAGTCTCCCACTCTGGGATGAACCGATTTGCCCTGAGAAGAAAGCTCAATGGACTGGATGGCTTTTAATGCAGCGCCTTCAGCGTCTGTTTCGGCCATAGCGCCGTCCATGGGCTGGCGCACAGTTCCTGCAGCATAAATACCCGTTCTTCTGGTTTCGTAAGGAAAGCAGATGAAGTGGGAATCAGGGAAGCCGTAGTTGAGACCGGGAAGTTCCGGTCCCTGACGGTAATCAAGGTTCAGAGCTCCTCCATTTTTTGCCGCAGTTTCCATACCGGTTGCAAGCACAACGAGGTCGGCTTTTACATTTACATCTTCGCCAAGAAGGGTCTCTGTTGCAGTAACGCCTACAGCTCCATCGTCAAGAGCGGAAACGCTGGATACCTTTCCTTTTGTAAGGAAAATACCGGTTTCATCCTGCATTTTTTTATAGAAATACTCGTTTCGTCCCGGAGTCATCATATCCTGATAGAAAATGAAAACGCTGGAATCGGGATTCTGTTCTTTTACGTATGCAGCCTGTTTGAGGCTTGTCATACAGCAGAATGAAGAACAGTAAGCCAGATGTTCCGGATCACGGGAACCTGCGCACTGAACAAAAGCAACGCTTTTTACTTCTTTGCCGTCAGATGGACGGGTCAGTTTTCCTGACGCATACATTTCTTCAAACTGCATGTTAGTAATAACATTTTGAGAAGAACCGTATCCCAGATGTCCCAGTTTGGAAGCGTCATAGGGAACAAATCCTGTCGCCTGGATGATTGCACCCACGCGGAATCCTTTATCTCCTCCGCCGCCCTTTACGGTTACGTCAAACATGCCCGGCTGGCCTGCAATTTTTTCAATCTCAGTATTGAGAAGAACCTTGATATTGGAATGGCCGTTTACTTCAGCGATTTTTTTCTCAATATCGTTTTCCTGAGGCTGCTCAAAAGGAATCATTCTCGGGAAAATCTTTTTGAATTTTCCAAGCTGTCCGCCGAGTTTGTCAGATTTTTCAACAATGACAACCGGAGTTCCTGCATTGGCTGCAGCAAGAGCTGAAGAAATGCCCGTGATCCCGCCTCCGACAACAAGAATGCCTCTTTCCAGCTGCTGAACGAAAGGCTCGTTGGGAGTTGTTTTCTTGGCTTTAACGACACTCATATTCAGATTGTCTTCTGCCAGGAACTGGGCATGTTCTGTTTTAGGTTCTGTAATCCATGCGCATCCTTCTCTGAGGTTCGCTCTGTGCGTCTGACATCCTTCAAATGTGAAGCGGTCTTCATTGGCTCTCATGGAACAGGCGCCGATGACAAGCTGATTGACTCCGCCTTCCACTTCTTTTTTCAATATAGCGACGCCTTCTTCGCCGCAGAGAAAAGGATGCGTTACAGCTTCATCAGAACCGTAATCTTTGGGAGCGATTTTTAACTTGTCAATATCGACATGATCGCCTATGCCGCATCCGGTACAAACGTATGTTTTTATTTTATTATCACTCATGCTTTATCTCCGGTTTTCATAGTTCTTAGTACGGTGGACATCGCATCCATAAGCGAATTTGTCACATCCGTAGGATTTTTAGCAACGCCGGTTGTGAACATTCCGGGATTGAGCTGATCAAGGGCGATAAAGCCGTCCTCTCCGTGAACAGGAAGTCCGGTTCCGGATCCAGCGCCGTTGGGCTCCATACCGGTTGCTAGAACAACCATGTCCATTCTGTGCTCCACTTTTTTCCCTTCGAGGATATGCTCCGCAGTTACAATTACATCGCCGGTTGCTTTATCCTCTTCGATTTTTGCGACCTTTCCCTTGACCATATTGACATTGGGATCTTCGGCAATCTTCTGCTGGAATGTATCGTATTTGCCCGGAGTTCTGATATCAATGTAGAAGATGGTTACATTGGAATCCGGATACTGTTCTCTTACGTAGGTTGCCTGCTTGAAAGATGCAAGGCAGCAGATTGCAGAGCAGTAGGGAAGATGATTTCTGTCCCGTGATCCTGCGCATTGAACGAAAGCTATATTTTTTACTTCCTTTCCGTCTGAAGGCCTTGTGATTTTACCTTCCGTGGGTCCCGTAGGAGATGAAATTCTTTCCATCATTACATTATTGACCACGTTTTTGTATTTTCCAAATCCGTAGTAATCGATTTTTGAAGCGTCATAGGGCTTCCAGCCTGTTGCATAAATTACAGAGCTTACTTCAATATCTTCTGTTTTTTCTTTCGCAGAAAGATCAATGGCTTTGTATTCGCATGCAGGAACGCATTTTCCGCAGGATTCACCCTTGCATGCATCTGCATCAATTGCATAATGAGTTGGGAAAGCCATGGGATGTCTGAAATAAACTGCTTTTGTTTTTTTCATTCCCAGATTGAAATCGTCGGAACGTTCTTCCGGGCATACATCCACGCATTTATTGCATGCTGTACAATTTGAATTGACCATTTCAGGTTTTGTCTTAACGGTCAGTTTAAAATTCCCCTGACTGCCCGATATAGACTGAACTTCTGTCTGAGTCATGATTCGAACTTTATTATTATTTCGAATTCTCTGGAAATTGATTTCCATTCCGCATAACGGTGAACACAATTTCGGAAAATATTTATGGAGCATGAATACCCTTCCGCCGAGCCAGGGATCCTTCTCCAGAAGAATCACATTCTGTCCCGCTTCTGAAGCTTCCACGGCAGCCGTGATTCCGCTGATACCCCCGCCAATTACAGCGATGGGTTTTTTGTTTTGATCAACCACTTCTGTACCCCTCTTTTTTTAGGATTTGTAGATTTTTAAAAGTAAACCTGAAAAAAATTTCAGGTCTGATTTTTAGGCCCTCCGGCCTTTAACACTCTTGTTGAATATTTCTTAATTATGAGAAATATCAGTAAAGTAAAATTATATAAATAATAACAGAAAACCGCACGGTAGATACCGTGCGGCCTTGAAAAATCTTATTCAGGAATGATGTTTTTGTGTTCCGATTTGAAAACACTCCATTCCTTTGTTTTAGGATCATACTTTGAGTTAACAAAGCATTTCCAGTTGTCGTCATCCAGCGCCAGAAAGTCGCCGCGATAATAGTATCCAGGATATCTGGTTTCTTCGCGGAACTGAATGTGACGTGCATGCGATTCAGCTGCCCAGAGTCTGTGGTAGTTTTCCCAGGCTCTCAGAAGTTCGTGGAGGTCAGCAGCAGCAAGCTTGTCGCTGTCTTCTCTCAGCATTTCCATGAGGCCCATACCATGCTTCAGCATAGTACCGGAAGTCATATACCAGGTAGAAACACCGCCTACATATTCGTCCATGATTTTCTGCAGTCTTAACTGGAACATCTTTGGCTTGATGTAGTTGGGGTTGATGTCAGGAGCAGTTGTATAGTTGCTGAATTCTGCAAATCTTTCCATTGGAGCAAAGATTTCATAAGCAAGATCATCAGAGGATTCCTTGAAGGATGGTTGAAGATCCTTGTTGTCAAGGTGATACTGAATCATTGCTTTTGCAGCCATACGGCCTTCAGCATGAGATCCTGAAGAGAATTTATGTCCGGAAGCTCCTACACCGTCACCGGCAGAGAACAGTCCGTTTACAGTTGACATTCTGTTGTATCCCCAATGCCACTCGGAAGGACCGAAGTCGCCTGGACCGGATACCCACATACCTGCACAACCTGCATGAGATCCAAGAAGGTAAGGTTCAGAAGGCATAATTTCTGATGGAGCTTTTTCAGGCTCAATGTTCATCGCTGCCCACAGACCTGCCTGTGCAATCGTCATGTCGAGGAAGTCTTCCCATGCCTCTGCTTCGAGGTGCTTGATTTCTTTAGGAGTCATTGTCTCGGCAAGCTTCTGCATTGCAGTATGAGTGTTGATGAAGATAGGTCCTTTACCTGCTTTCATGTCAATCATCATCATGTGATTTCGAACGCAAGTTCCGAGTTTATCAACATACTTTCCATAAAGCTTTTTGGACTCTTCTACGTGAGTCTGGCAGTAATCTTCGCCAAGAGCGTTGGTAGCGTTAGCTTTGAAGAGAAGGAACCATGCTCCCACAGGTCCGTATCCGTCTTTGAATCGAGCGGGCACGAAGCGATTTTCCATCATGGTAAGTTCTGCTCCAACTTCTCCCATCATAGCATAAGTAGAACCTGCATTCCAAACCGGGAACCATGCACGTCCCTGACCTTCACCAATGGATCGGGTTCTGAAAACGTTTACAGCACCGCCAGTAGCGCAGAGCATTGTATTAGCTTTGAAGATATAAACTTTATTTTCACGAACGCTGAAGCCTACAGCTCCTGCAATTGTGT
This sequence comes from Spirochaetia bacterium, assembly GCA_029880625.1. Lineage (GTDB taxonomy): Bacteria > Spirochaetota > Leptospiria > Leptospirales > Leptonemataceae > JAOUOA01. The sequence continues at coordinate 384 of JAOUOA010000194.1, read as the reverse complement.
TTTCTTTTTTGTCGCTGAGGAGGAGTTTTACAATAAAAACTCTTTCGTAAAGGTTCTGCTCAACGCCGGTTTGCGCTCTGTTTTCTTCGAGAGCTTTTTTAGCAGCTTCTGCAACGATAATCTTGTAAGATTCTCCGTTGATCATGATCTGCCACTTACCGGAACGTACGGGCTTTCCGCCGTCTCTCAGAGATTTTCCCTGCCACGCGCCGTCATGACCTTTTCCTTCGTCGTCAGTCTTCCATACAGGAAGTCCCCAATCTTCGAAAAGATGTACGGAGTCGTCTACGTTTCTTCCAAGGTCATATACGAGGTCTTCACGGATAATCCCCATAAGGTCGTTACGAACATAACGAACATAATCGTCAGGCGAGTGCTCGCCAA
>JAOUOA010000193.1 GCA_029880625.1 Spirochaetia bacterium | reverse complement strand
GAGATTCAAAATCAGCAGCTGGAAAACGTAACCCGCGAGCATCTTCGTGCAATCCATGATGCAACCATTGATTTTTCAACAATGATAAAACAATCCGGTCAAATACGCAATCAGCTGAATTCTGACCTGGCCGCTTTTACTGAAAAATTAAATGAATTAAACGAGGACAGGGAGCTGATTGAATCAATCGGTAAAGAAGTCTCAGGAATTGCCGCTACAGCTCGCAATGTCAATGATCAGGCAGAACGGATTGACATCGGTCTCAAAAAAATGGCACAGGCAGAAAGCGAAATCAATCAAATTAGGAACGGACTTGAAAATCTTCTGATGGGAATAGACAGAATCCACCAGGAAGCTGAATCTAAAATTCAGGATATTTCAGAACGTCTGGCAGAAACCAGCATTAAGAGGACTGAAGAAAATCTGGATCATGTGCAGCGGCAGATCAGTTCCGTAATGCATCAGATTGAAAACGTTGAAACAAAACTTGATTCTGTCGATACTGATCTGGAAAACCGCAGACTTTCCGCAGAAAACAATATTGATATCCTCAAAGAGTCCATCCAGAAAAACCTCCATGATTTTTCTGAAATGGAGCGCAGCCGTATCAATACTTCCGTTCAGACGCTTGAATCTCAAATTCAGTCCATTGAAGAATCTGTAGAGCAAAATACGCTTCATGCTGATGAAATGACAGCGAAAATAAGCGATCTGCATTCTTCGATTGAAAACAAATGGCGAAATGAAGCTGAAATGCTTCAGAACAAATGGAACGGACTTGCACTGCAGCTGGAAACTGACTGGACAGAAAAAATTGCACGAATGAAAAATTCTTTCAATGAAAATACGGAAGAAATACGGGAGCAAATAAAACGAGAAATCATAGAAGCTGAAGAAAGATTCAATATTGAATCGCTGGACCTTGAAGAAAAATTAAATTCGGAAACTCATCAGCTAAAAACAAGATGGGAACATGATCTCAATCAGTTTAACGATAAATACAGTTCCATTGAAGAAAAATTCGATTCGCGTTTTTCTGAAATGCAGAACCAGATTGACGAAAATACAGATTCCGTCAGCAGCCACTTTAACTCCATCAAAGAAAACCTTGATGAAAAATTTTCAGGGTTCCAGAAAATCTGGGATGATAAAACAGCAGAATTTCACAACAAATGGGCTCAGCTTTCAGAAAATCTGGAAAGCATGTGGAAAATCGAGATTAAAGGAATTGAAGAAAGATGGAAAGAAGGCGCATTTGATCTTGAAGAAAAACTCAATCAGGAATCATCCCGAATCGAAGAAAAATGGATTCTGGAAACCGGGCGCCTGGAAGAAAAATTCGGCGATATTGAAAACAGACTCCTTGAAAGATTTCATTCGCTTGAAAACGGCCTGAAAGCAATCCGCACCACCGCTGTAGAATCCATTCAGAATGAAGTTGGTAGAATCAGGAGCGACCTGGATAATTTCAACCTTGAAGCAATTTCACGAAGAGATGAAATCCTCAATGAAACCAGGCGCATGGCAGAAGGAATGGGAGATCAAATCAATCTTTTTCAGGAGAAGTATCTTGAAGCAGAAAACCGCCTGATCAAGTTTGCAGATCAGGAAAAAAATGAAATCCGTTCGCGAATTGAATCCTTTGAAGAAGACTGGAATGAAATGGAAGACCGCAGATTGGCCTCTGTTGAAGATAAAATCAAGAATATGGAAAACATGATTGATGAAATTCGTGACAGAGAAATTAAAAGTCTTGGAAAAGAAGCGGATGTATACAGAGAAGAATTTAAATCTTTTATCAAAGAGAGTCAGGAACACCTGGATCTACATGCATCAAATCTGGAAAATTCACTCAAAAACTTATCACAGGAAGAAGAATTCAATCTGATTAAATTCAAAGAAAAAATATCAGAAATCTCTTCGTCTATGGGGGATCTGACGGGAGAACTCAGACAGTCTCTTAAAAATGAGACGGATAATTCCATCTCTCTGATCAAAGAAGCCAGACAGAAAGAAGAAGATACCATGATCAGGGCAAAAGATGAGCTGAATAAAATACAGGATGATTTAATGGAAAAAGCTGAAGAAATCAGCACATCCATTATTGAAATCGAAAAAGTAAGAAAAACTGCCGATGAAAAAAGCCTTCATGCCCTGGATAATATCAGCAGCAGACAGGACGAAGCTCTCGATGAACTCGAAACACGTGCCATGAAATTTCTGTCCGAGCAGGACGAAAAACTCGGCGAACTGAGCAAGACCATTGATGAAAAGATATCACAGCATCTGACCAATCTTGTCAATAACGGCCAGTTTAAGGTTGATGAACTTGAAGCCAGAATTTCCTCATCCATACAGAATGCAGCGTCAAATATGGAAGAAGATCTTGAAAAAGCACGAAGTGATTTTCGCCAGATCAGAGATGAAGTTAAAAATGAAATGGAAAAAAATGCAGTTCTTAAAGAAGAAATTTTTGATGAGCTTGCAGAGGATGTTTCCCGTCTGAAAAAATTTGAAGACCGCCTCTCCGTCATTGACAGAGCCCAGGATCTTACTGAAAAACTTGATCAAACCGTAGAAATTCTTTCAGACAGACTGGAAATGGCCCGGGAAGAAAATTCCAAAATTGACCATTACATGAATAACCTGGAAGCAGTCCGTCAGTCACGCAAAGAACTGGAACGAGAACTCGGTCTGATTGATGTCCAGAAAGCAAAGCTATCCGATACTGAAAAATACATCAGCGGCATCAATCATAAAGTTGAAGAGCTCCACGACAGATTCGATATTATCTCTGCCGGAGAACAGATGGCAGACCGAATGGAAGAAAGAATCATCAGCCTCAATGATTACAAAGATTCGTTTGAAAAATTCTTTATTGAAATGAGCGAAAAGAAAAAATATATGGAAAACGCAATCCGCTTTATTGAAAAATCAAAGCAGCAGATCAAAGACTCAAAAGATATTTCTGAAAAGCTCCTTCAAAAAGTCGAACGCGCTGAAATCCGACAGATTGATATGGAAAAACACCTGCAGACTCTTGAGGGAAAAACAAATCTTCTGAACAATATGGAAGATGAAATCCAGAAAGTTGAAGCCCGTTTTGACCAGATGGAAGGCCTGATGAAGGATATGGAAAACCGCCAGAAACAGATCGGTTCCATGAACCGCAGGATGGAAGAAATCCGTTCGGATGGCGAAGAGATGAAAATTGAAATAGAATCACTTCTTACAGAAGCAGACGAAAAAATGGAACGCCTTTCTGCATTTTATCAGATGGTTGAAAAGACAATCGACAGTAAAGACAATTCTCCTGAAAGCCTGGAAGACGATATGTTTGACCGTGCAAAAACAAAAACTGCTTCAGGCGTTGCAGACTGGAAACGGGACGGAATCTTAAGCCTTTACCTGAACCATAAATGGGAGCCCGATCTGATTGCAGACAGAATGAAAATCGATCCTGCAGTAGTACGGGCAGTCATTTCAAGCCATGTTTGACTTACGGCATTCGATCAATGATTTTTCCGAATCCAATAAATTTTTTCATGCATGGAAGAAAGTCCTCGGTTCTTAAATTGAGGGTTTTCTTCCATTACATTAAATTCTTTGATTTTTTCTACCGTAAAATCTTCTTCGTAAAGCTCAAAGACTTCTTTTTCCGGTACACTGAAGGGAGGACCGTTCATTTCTCCTTCTGGATACTCCATTGAAACAAGCATTATTTCTGATCCCGCTTTAAGACCTTTCATTATCTTCAGATAGTTTTTCCGCATTTCCTTTGGAAGAGCAATCAGGGAAGCCCTGTCATAAACACAGTCAATTAAATCAAACAGCTCTGTTTTAAATTGAAAAAAATCGCCGCAGTAAATTGTAATCTTTCCGCTTTTAAACACCTGAAACGGTTCGGTCCGGCTTACGCTGTATTCAAGTGAATTTTCCGTAAAAAAAGATTTCACTGCCAGATCGCTGATTTCAACTCCCGCAACTTCCATTCCTTTTTCGGAAAGCCAGATCATGTCGAGACTTTTTCCACAGAGAGGAACAATAACATTTCTGCAGGAACTGCAGATTTCCTGAAAGAAACTGCTTAAATACGGATTCACATCGCTTCTGTGAAATCCGATTTGCTGATTCTGCCAACGTTCTTTCCAGAATTCTAGTTCCATTGAATCAAACCTTTTCCTGCAGTTTTATGTATTTCCATCAGATAAGCATCCAGTACTATGAATCCCGGACAGAATGATTCCACTGCTTGAGTTTTATATCAAACATGCAATCATTTTATAAAATGCTAAGATCCTGAAAGAATTCACCGTGAAATCAAAAAAGAATTGATCTATTTCTGACGATTGTTTATGATTTGCTTGACGTTACTCTTTGAATGTAAGTTAATGAATCTTAAAGAGTAATTTATGAAATACAAAATTTCAACACAGCCTGACCATCAGGTTGAAATTTCAATCTCAGAAGCCTCAGAGCCGTCCGAAGTCCTTGCTTCACTCCAGGAATGCAGTGAAGGAAGATGCAGCTGCAGAACTGACGAATATAAAAAATTAAAAAATCTTGAAGTTCAGGAAGATTCCGATTCCGGTAAAATTTCCATAAAATTAACTCCTTCAGAAGGAAATACTTTCAATATTACTGAAATTCAAAAATGTTTAAATTCAATTGAATATCTGTAAAATATCCTGAACTCATCAGTCCAGAATTGAAAATTCTTGACAGAAATCTAAAGGTGCGCTAAAATTATGTCTCATGAAAAAAGAAATCCATGAGAAATCAATCCTGCTCATTGAGGGAGAAAGAGTCCCTTACAGAATTATTTTTACAGGGCGTAAAACCACTTCCATAACCATCCATCCAAATCGATCTGTCATCGTCCGGGCTCCGCTCCGATCCAATCGCCATGATCTGGAGACATGGATCAAGGGCAGAATTCCATGGATATCCAGACATTTAAAAGACATTAGAGAGAAAGAATTTTACCGGCCTGAAAACTCTTTTACGACAGGTGATTTCCACTACTTCCTCGGCAATAAACTCACAATTCAAATTATTTCGTCAGACATTCGTGATGTGAAAATAATGAAAAATAAAATTTTAATCTACAGCAATACAAAGCACCCTGAAGAAAACCGTTCCATCTTCAATGATGCTCTCAAGAATTATGCTGCGGATTTCCTGTCGGAAAGATTGAACGTCTGCTTTCAAAAAACAGAAAATTACAGGCTTTCATATCCGAAACTTCGCTTTCGCCGGATGAAAAGCCGCTGGGGGAGCTGTTCATTAAAAGCGGGAATTACCCTCAATACACGCCTGATGCATCTGCCGGTTAAACTGATTGACCACGTAATTCTGCATGAACTCTGTCATCTACGGATTCAGAATCACGGAAAAGATTTCTATCAAATGCTTTCATCCGTTGATCCAGACTGGAAAGAAAACAGAAATCAAATCGGTTCCTTCGCCCAGCTGATCCTGCCGGGGAACTGAATGTCATAAAAAATAATATTTCACAAAATAAATCAAAATGCTCTTTCTTTAAAATCAGAAAAGTATTCTTCTTCCATGGAAACAATTTTATCAACAATCTGCATGGAAAGATCGCGCGATGCACGAAGGCCTTTGCTTTCACTCACAGGCTCAATCACCTCCATTTTAAGATAAAAAGTTTCCCCTTTCACCGGAAATTTAGAATATTCTTCCTGATGATCTCCGCGAAGATAAATACATAAAACTCGTGGATTTTCAAGATCCTTCAGGATATTTCCAACTCCGTATGTTGCGCTGTCTCTGTCCACCCTTCCTGTCCTGCTTCGCCTTCCTTCAGGAAATATTGTAACTGGATTATGATGATAAAGAAGCCATCTCATTTTTTCAAGAACTGTGTTTAAATGCTCCTGACTTCCGCTTCTGTCAATCGGTATGCATTTCCCTAGCCAGGCAAATACCTTGAGAAACAGAGATCCTCGGTAATGTTCCAGCGCAGGTATATTCCAGGTCAGCGTTCTGAAGGATCTTAAAAAACCCATCACTGTATTGGTAGCAATAATAATGATTACCGAATCAATAAACGTAAGATGATTGGAACAGATCATTAAAGGTCGTTTATCTTTCATCAGCTCCCTG
>JAOUOA010000192.1 GCA_029880625.1 Spirochaetia bacterium | reverse complement strand
CACCGTAAATCTGAAATGCAAAAAAGAAAACGCCGAGCCAGATGGAAATCCAGCTGTACTGATCCGGATGCGCAAATATTTCATCAACAACAAGACCTGCCTGATCCCCAATAAAAGTTTTTTTTACAAATCCTCCGGCGATAAGACGGAGTCCCGGATAAAGATTTTCAAAAGAGAAATGCTTTTTTTCAGAAAACTGGTACAGCAGATCCTTCGCCCGCATAATCGGACCCGCTACAAGCTGGGGAAAAAATGTCAGATAAAGCGTAAAGTGAAAATAATTTCTTGATGCCGGGACAATCCCTCTGTAAACATCAACAGCATACGAAACAGCCTGAAGTGTAAAAAAGGATATCCCCAGCGGAAGGATTACACCCGGAGAGTTTAAATAAAAAGGTTCGCATGGAGAAAGTGAAAATGTCTGATTAAATACCCTGAAGGAAAAATCGATATATTTAAAAAAATACAGAAGGGAAAGATTTCCCATTACGGCAGTCGCAAGATATATTTTTTTAAAAAATCCTCCTTCAGAAGATTCAATTTTAATAGCTGCAATATAGGTCAGTGTAATTGAAGCAAATAATATAAGCAGAAAAGGAACACGGAATGCGGCATAAAAATATATGCTTGCAAGAAGAAGCCACCATTTCCTTTCCCTGTCACGCAGCTGGAAATACAGAAAGACAACAATCGGAGCGAAAATAAAATATGATACTGAATTAAAAAGCATTTAACGTTCTCTCTTTAACTCATAAATCAAAGCTTTCGCCGCCCATTCATTTCCCGCACGGGTAAGATGCCCGTCTCCCTGAATCAGAATATCCCACATCTGGGGAGGCCTTGTACCTTTATGGGGGAAATCAAAATCAACATTGCAGATTTTTTTTACGTAAGGACTTAAATCCATCACCTGAATGCCTCTTTTTTCAAAAAAATTCCTCATCTGAAAAGCAAATCGATACTCCGGACTTTGCCGATCATTCATCAAGCAGTACATTGCGCTTGCATGAACAGGAAACATGACTGGAATAAGACGGAATCCTTTTTTTCTGGACAGTTGAATCATTTCTTCATAAGCATTCGCTGTAATTTCAGGAAGCTCCGGAAGATTCATTTCAGGCGCACTCATATCGTAACATTTTTCGCCAGATGGAATTTCCCATGGACACTGAAGAGCTGGCGGACGAGTTTGATTTATAACGCACTGATTTTCTTTCGGAAAACGATAAAACGAATGGATCAGGTAATGCATCAGTCCTGCGTCTTTTTTATCTGATTTTATTAACCCGGATGATTTCAGTTCTTCCATAATAGAATTTTGAAACTGAATTCTTTTTACCTGAAGGTGTCCATATGACAGCTTCAGAGCCATAAGAAGATAGGAAAGCCGTGTCGCTTCAAACTGAAGTCTGAATTTTGTTCTGTATGCTGGGTCTTTACTGCGGATTTCATCTTTTTCATCGTCAGAAAGCTCTCCCACAGCCCTCAGTTCAGGTACCATATTAAAATCATTTGCAGAAACAAATAAAAGAACCGTGTCAAGCTTCATCTGTTCTGAAACTTCACGAAGACGGTTTAAATATCCCAGAGATCCGAAAGCGTCCACACCCAGATTAAACGCCTGGTAGCTTTCCCCATTAATTTCAATGCCGTTCAGAAGACTGCAGAAGGTTTGATGATCGGATACACCGAATCCCATAACAAGGCTGTCTCCCAGGCAGGCCAGATGCGGACGTTCTAAATTCACTTCAGGGCTTGCACGAAATCCCATTGAATTTGTAGTAAAACGCCCTTCCCAGAGACCGGAATGATGACGTATAAACATATCGGTGTCAGGTTTGAGACCAACATAATATTCAGGATGATATACATGCAGCAGTTTAATTTTTCGGTAATAAGAAAGCGAAGACGGATCGATCAATCTGAGTATCATTTCTGAAAAGAACAGGATCAGAAATACTGCAGTGACGATATGAAAAATCCGCCTGCATGGGCATCTTTTAAGTTTTTTTTTCAGCATGCCTTAACGAATAAAAACAGTCCAGAAAAAGATTGCCGCTCCAGCAATTCCCGGAATGACAAACTGCGAATCCAGTAAAAACTGGCTTTCAATTTCCTGCGGAAGCCGCCTGATCCTGTAAAGATAGGAGAAAAGTACCCCCATCACAAAGCAGAGAAATACAGGTATTGCAGAAATAACTCTGAATTCAGGGCGGAAAATAAAAATTCCTATAAAAATCATTGACAGAAAATCAATTGCAAGAAGTAGTTTTTTAGCTTTCGCTTTTCCCATAAATTTAAAGGTGCTCTCCATTCCAACAATCCGGTCTCCCTGAACATCCCGGACTCCCATTATGGCAGAGCGTCGATAAACAGAAAGGAATAGAAAAAGAAGCAGCGATACAGAATGCAGATCTGCTGAAAATGACACCAGAGAAAGCGGAAGAATAGAAAACAGAAGTGTCCAGCCGAAGCTGATCGATAGATCCTTTGCTCCGGGAAGGTCTCTGATGCTTTTAAATCCCAGCTTCTGGATCAGAATATCCGGAACAAGCTGTTTTCCGTAAACAATACCGCCTGCAGAAGTAATAAAAAGAATTCCAGGCCATACAAAATTATTTATTGCATAATACATTCCCGCACAGAGTCCGCAAAGAATGGAAAAAGAAGAAATAACCAGCATCCCCCGTCTGAACCTTTCATAAACCACCGGCGAAAATCTGGATCTCCTGTCAAAACCTGCGCTGGGTCCGTACTCATTAAAATTATGGATCCCGAATACCACTAGAACTGCAGAAAAAAACTGCATCAAATTGACGCTGCCGGTTACAAAATAGGATGAAGCCGAAAAGATGGAAGCAAAGGCCATTGTGGAATAAATATTTGATGGAATAATGATATCAAGAAATGTTCGGAACGCTCTATGAAAATATCCTTTGTGGCTATTAAAAGTTTCAAGCCTGTCCACAACCCGGCGTATCATCCACTGAGGCGTGGATGCTCCCGCAGTAACGCCTACAGTCTCCACCCCTTTAAAATCGTCAGGATTCAGTTCCGTATCTGTTTCAACATGAACAACACGGGGACCAAGCGAAGCTGCAAGTTCAGCAAGATGACGTGTATTGGCAGAATGTTTTCCTCCGACCACAACAATCATATCTGCAGAAGCCGCCATGTCCATGGTTTCTGACTGGTGAGATCTTGTAGGATGGCATATTGTATTTTCAACAAGAAGTTCTTCGCATTTTGATCTCAGTTCTTTTTCAACAGCTTTAAAAATATCGTCATTCTGCGTTGTCTGGCTTACAAGACATATTTTTCCGAGATGATCGGGAAGCTTTTTAACTTCTTCAGGATCGGGAGGAATGACAACAGCCTGATCCTGTGCTGTTCCCATAAGGCCCAGTACTTCCGGATGCTGTTTTTCCCCCATGATATAAATCTTATAACCGTTTGCCTGATGCCTTGCAATTTTTCGATGCACCTTTGTAACCAGAGGACAGGTTGCATCTACAACATGCGAATGCTTATTTTTAATGTTTTTTAGTTCATCGGGACGAATGCCATGAGCACGAATTACCAGAGTTCCGTCACTTGCATTTTCAACATCCCCTTCAAGGGTCTGGATATTTTTTCTGCGAAGTTCATCTACTACCTGTGTATTGTGAATGAGAGGGCCGTGAGTATAGACAGGGCCGTTGGTCGATTTTGCAGTTGAGAGAGCCTGATCAATAGCGCGCTGGACTCCCCAGCAAAATCCTGCTGTTTCTGCTACAATTATCCGCACAAAAACAAAAAATTATCCGGGCAGGATATTGTAAAGATGGAAATTTTCATGATTTCGGTATCATCAGTTCATTTAAATTTTCCAGAATTTTTTCCCGAATCGGGGATACATCATGCTGCCTGACAAAATGCATTAAAGAATGAATTCCTTCTTCAATTTCTGCTTCCATTTTATTCTGAATTCCGGATTTTAAGAGTAATGTTTTCAAGACAACCTTTCCCTCTTCAGATTTTCGCATGTCGTCTGAACTCCAGATTTTTTTCAGTGTAATTTTATCTGAAGATCCCAGTTTTTTCTGCATGAGAATTACAGGCCGGGTTACGATTCCCCTTTCAAAATCCTGAAATGCTGGTTTTCCTGTAACAGATGGAGGGGTAAAATAGTCCAGATAATCATCTCTGATCTGAAAAATTCTTCCCATGGTTTCGCCGAACTGCCTGTATTTGTCTGCAGTTTGCGCATCCAGACCGCATAAAACAGCAGACGATGCAACCATAGCTCCGAATAGACTGGCTGTTTTACAAAAAATAATCCTATCATAGACTTTTTCTGGAATTTTTAAGTTTGACTGCCACTGCATCTGCAGGAGCTCTCCTGCTGATAACATACGGACTACTGAAGTAAAGATTCCAAAAAATTCATTATTCTGACCGAGAGTTCTCAAATGGTCAAATGCACATCCCAGAAGGTAATCTCCTGCAAGTATCGCTGTCTTGTTATTATAAAGGGCATGGAGAGTAGGCTGCCCTCTTCTTCTTTCTGAATCATCAATAACATCATCATGAAGAAGGGATGCAGCATGAATCAGTTCTCCTACAGCTCCAATATCCTGCCAGTTTTTTCCTTTATATCCCAGCATTTCTGTAAAATAATAATGAATGACAGGACGAACTCGTTTTCCACCGCTTTTTATTACAAATTTTTTAATTTTGGAAAGGATTTTTAGATCATCTTTTAAAATCTGACCCATTTTTTGATCAATTTTGGCAATAAACTCTTTTTTATTCATAAAAGGAATCCTCCGGATTCTGTCCGGGATAAAATCAATCCTGAATTCAGCTGTACAATCTGATTTATATTTAGATCATGCAATTTTTTTTCCCTGTCAGGTAAAGCGTAAAATCAAATATGCCATTTTTTAAAACGAACTTCATTACGTCAGACAATTCTAATACTGCAGTAGAAAGATCTGAATTTTAAGTGTTTATAAATTCAAAGAAGGATGAAATGTATCGGTGTAAAACCGAATAAGCTGTCAGTTTCTTCTGCGAATATTGCATAAGAATATTAACAGCCGATTGTTCAGGGATGATTTTTTCTGCGTAAAAGATATACGGAAAGTTTAAATGAAGTTTCTCTATAAATCTTTTGCATTACTTTTTCTTTTAACCATCCATCTACCCATGCAGGGATCCTCAAAAACAGATCATATACTTTTTTACAGAGGAACCTTTACAGATACAGATCTACTTCATATTATTTTTAAGCAGGAATTGGATTACAGAGATTCCGATATTTATGTATTGGGCATCAACCGTGAGCTGAGAGGAAAACTGGGAAGCTTCAGCTTCGAAAAAGAAGGACACTTTGGAATACACAGGGGCGTTATGAAACACGTTGAATTGAATGCTCTGTTGATCGCACGATACCGCCTGCCTGGAATTCCTTTTTCTTTCGGTCTTGGAGAAGGACTTTCGCTTGCAAGCCGCAACCCTGATCTTGAAAATAAACGGCGGAATTTTCTGAATTTATATGAGGAAAATGAATATTCAAATAAAATGCTGAATTACCTGATGTTTGAAATTGAATTAAAACCTCCCGGTCGTTTTTCCGCTGCAAAACCATTTTTCAGAATCCACCACAGATCAGGCATCTACGGAATTTACTGCCCGCCGACATGCGGAAGTAATTTTATCAGTTATGGAGTAAAGGTAAATTTCTGAAATCGGATTGATTCAGAAATAAATGATAAACCTGCGATGAGCAGCAGATTAAATTTCAGCTGCCGTATACATAATTCAAGCGCATATAAATTCCGGGGTTATCGGCAATATAATGCACAAGTTGTTCGCGTTCAAGCGCATATACAACTACAGAACCTTTAGCTTTGAAATCGTATGATGAAGATGCATGCTTTTGCAGCTTGAAAATTTCACCGCAGAAATCTCCTCTATAAAGCGATTCAATTATATTTCCGTCCTGAATCACATCAACCTGACCGGATTTTACAATAAAAGTGTCATTAAAAATCTCATTCTGCCTGATAAGAAAATCTCCGTCATAAACGGTCTTCTGTTCCATTAAAATTTCAAGCTGTGTTTTTTGGGCAGATGTTGCACCTTTAAAAAACCTGGATGAACTTAATATTTCCCATGTTCCTGTTTTTCG
>JAOUOA010000190.1 GCA_029880625.1 Spirochaetia bacterium | reverse complement strand
TGGGAAATCCAATCGACGGTAAACCGCCTGTGATTTCCGATGAGATTCGCCTGTCTGATTATGACCCGCCACTTGCAACCAAAAGAGTTCCGATCCGTGAGATTGTTTCAACCGGAATCCGTTCAATTGACGGACTTCTTACCGTCGGAAGGGGACAGAGGCTTGGGATTTTTGCAGGTACAGGAGTGGGTAAATCGACACTTCTTGGAATGATTGCCAGGTACAGCAAAGCGGATATCAATGTAATCTGCCTGGTGGGAGAACGGGGAAGAGAAGTAACAGAATTTATTGAAAATGACCTGGGCGAAGGACTTGACCGTTCTGTTGTGATTGCAGCAACGAATGATCGAAGCGCCATGGAAAAAGTATACGCCCCCGGTTTTGCAACAAGTATAGCTGAATACTTTCGGGATAAAGGAATGCATGTCAATCTTTTGATGGACTCTGTTACCCGTTATTGTATGGCATTGAGAGAAACTGGAATTGCAAGCGGAGAACAGATTGGTCCTGGCGGATACCCTCCGGGAGTCTGGTTTCGCCTGAGCCGCCTTCTGGAGCGTTCGGGTTCTCTATCTCATGGAAGTATAACAGGATTTTATACGGTTCTTGTTGAAGCTGATGATATGAATGAACCTGTCGCAGATAATACACGGGGATTCCTTGACGGACATATTGTACTCTCAAGAAGACTGGCGCAGAAAAATCATTACCCTGCAATTGAAGTTACGGAGTCCATCTCAAGAGTAATGGATAAGATTGTTGAACCTGAAGTCCTTGAAAATGCAAAGCATATACGCACCCTGCTGGCAGCCTATAAAGAAAATGAAGATTTGATCAATCTTGGCGCTTATGCAAGAGGGAGCAGCAGGGATGTCGATGAAGCCATTTCTAAATTGCCTCAGATCAATGATTTTTTAAAACAGAAAGTTGAAGAGGGATCTACGCTCGAAGAATCGGAACGGGCATTGTATTCAATCGTTCATTCTGATGATGAAGAGGCATTTTACTGATGAAGAAATTTAAATTCACTCTGGACCCCCTTCTTCGCGTAAGAAAAATTGAAGAAAACCAGGCTCTTGCAGGTCTTGCAAAAGTTCTGACCCGTGTGAATGAAGTAGAGGAAATAAAGGCGGATTCAAAAAAGAATATTAACGAAGAAATCGGCCAGTTTTCTAAAAAAAAGAAAGATGAAATCAGCTTTGAAGACAGAAGAATGTATTATCGGTATCTGGACAGACTTGATTCGCAGATTCTCGAAGCCGAGCGTAAACTGGGCGAAATGAAGCCCGAAGTGGATCAGGAACAGGCGAAAGTTGTCGATGCTAGAAGAAAATATCGAGTTGTAGAACTGCTTAAAGAAAGACAGAAAGAGCGTTATGATTATGATGTAAAAAAACAGGAAAAAAAAGATTTAGATGAATTGCGCATGATGGCAGGCAGTGTTGGCGAGAAGCAAAAAGGTTTTATCCGTTTTGACGAAAAAATTAAATATGAGTCTGAGGCCTATGATCTGGAAGAAGAATTTGAATTTGACGATTCTATTAAGACTGAAAAAGGGGATGTCGTATCCGAATATTTCAAAAAATACGGAATGGAAGATCCGGGAAAAAAGAAATGAGATCAATGACTTTCATGAAAAAGTTTCTTTAAAGTCTACTCCTGTAATAGATAAAGAAGATGCTGGCTGTGAACTGTCTTCAGATTACAGGAAAAGAGTTGAGGATATAGAATTGAGGATGCAGAAACTTGATGAAATATATAAAAAATGGGATATGAAAACCGGACGGTGAGTGAAAATGAATAATCTTTCTGATAAAGTTAAAATTGTATATTTATCGCTTGTTGTTCTTTTTTCTATGGGAGTTTTTATTTACTTTCTGGATGCATGGAACATCATCCGGCTCCATGAGTATCTTCCTTTCCTGGACAAAGAACCTCCCATTGTTGAGATTGACGAAGACAATCCTACAGAGCTGGAACTGCAGAAAATCCGAAAAGACCAGGAGAGGCTCATTGAAGAAGAGATTCGCCTGAAGGAACTGTCAGAAAAGCTTGAAGGCGAAAAAGCTGAAATGGAGCAGAAACTTGAAGAAATTCAGGAAATGAAACAGGGTCTTGAAGAACAGGTTGCCATGCTGGAACAAACAAAAGTAAAAGAAAAAAACCGTGAGAAAAAAGTGAAGGCCATGGCACAGAGGATATACTCCATGCCTCCTGATGATTCAGTGGCAATTGTTGCCGGATGGAGCAATACGGATCTGGTCGAAGTTTTTGTTCAGATGGAAAAGGATGCACAGCAGGAAGGACGACAGTCCATTGTTCCCTACCTTATGACAAAACTTCCTCGAGACAGGGCTGCTGTTATTACATCTCTGATGCTTGATGAGAAAATCGGCATGGATGAAACCGATCAGTCTCTGTGAAGCAGGGTGTTTCAAGAGAGGATTGGGTTCTGAACAATTTTATATAAAAGGGGAAACCTTATCAATCCTTTCTTCTTTGAGCAGAAGCATTAAAAGTCTGTCCAGGCCCAGAGCGCATCCACAGCTCTGGGGAAGAAAATCAATGTTTTCAAGAAACTGTTCTTCAAAGGGAATTTCATTTTTATTCTGCATGATGCGAAGCTGGTTTTCTTTTTGAAAGCGAAGAATGTTTTCTTTTTTCCCGGCTAACTCTTCATATCCGTTTGCCAGTTCAATCCCTTTCCAGTATATTTCAAAGCGTTCTGCATAGGGACCGTTAATTTTACTGAGGGCTGCCAGTTCAGACGGGTAACGGTATAGAGCTTCGGGAGCATTTTTTCCAAGATGATGTTCAATTTCATTGAGGAACAAAAGAAAAAATAATTCATCATAACGGGGTTGTGAAGGGCTGAATTGTAAATAACCTTTCTTTTCTGCGCAATTGTACAGACTCTGATAGTCCAGTTTTGATCCTGTATACTTTATAAAAAGAGATTCAACAGAATGGACTTGAATATCAGAGAATTTGAAATTTTCTTTTGAAAATCTTTTTTCCGAAAGAAAATGAATCAGTTCCAGAGTCTCCTGAATAAAATTTTCAATTTGTACATCTCTTCTGTACCATTCAAGCATTAAAAACTCTTCTGTGTGAAGACGGCCTTTATCTCCCTGCCGGAAACAATGAGCAATTTCAAACAGGTTTTTCTTTGAATGGGAAAACTGGGATTTTAAATTGTATTCGGGACTTGTAATCAGATAACCGATACTGTTGTTTTCTGAACCTTCCGGGCTTTTCCGCTTGGAATTTCTGTTTACTGTAAATGGATCAATAAATGCCTCAATATTTCCACCGGGATTCAGAAGAGGAGTTTGAATTTCCAGGTAGTTTTTTTTAATAAAAAAACGTCTTACTTCATAAATAAATGAAGAGCGGATTTCAAGGTAATGATCAGTTAAGAGCCGGAGCATTTCTTCTGACAGAAGCAGCTCAACAGGCTATTTTCATAATAAAAAAAATGTGGAAAGTAGAAAAAAAATCTTGAAATTTTGAAACCTTATTAAAATTATGTTGTCTAAAGAATTAGAATCATTCTAAAACGAATTTAATTCAAATTTGCTTTTGTTTCTAATCTACTGGAGCCGGAGGGATATTTTGGAAAGTACTATTTTGGCTAATAAAACCTGCAGTGTAAGCGGAGTATGGAAAAAGAATGAGAAATTTTCCTCATTTAAGAAGGCAAAGGATATTGAGGAAGAAATTTCTGAAATAAAAGAAGATTCATCAATTCTTGGGATCGATGAAGAGCTGAACACTCTTGCAAAAGGAGTTGATCTTCCCAAATCCAGGACGGGAGGCAATGACTCCATTCTGAACTGGTATTTAAATGAAATTCATAAAATTCCAATGCTTTCACGAGATGAAGAATATGAGGTTGCATTAAAGGCAATGAAAGGCGATGAAGCGGCAAGAAACCTTCTGGCCCGTTCCAATCTTCGTTTTGTTGTCACAGTAGCCAGAAAATACCAATCTTCCGGTCTTACACTGATGGATTTAATCAATGAAGGCAACCTGGGTTTGATGAAAGCTGCAGAAAGGTTTAATCCTGACCGAGGATTCCATTTTATCTCCTATGCTGTGTGGTGGATTAAACAGAGTATTTTATTTGCAATTCAGCAGAAGGCCCATTTAATCCGTCTTCCTTTGAATCGAACAGCAGATTTAAGAAGAATTGAAGAGGCGGAAAACTGGCTTGAAAATCAGGAAGGAATGGATTCCAGTATTGGAAATCTATCCTCCCTTCTTTCCATGAAAGAAGAAGATTTAAATTTACTGATCAATATGAGAAGAGATCATTTAAGTTTGGATGCGCCCATTGGAGATTCAGAAGATTTCAGTCTCAGCGAAAATATTGAAGATACTTCAATTCTTTCGCCCGATCAGCTTCATGAAGATGATCAGCTTAAAAAAGATCTTGAAAATTCCATGCTCAGCCTGACTCCAAGAGAAAAAAAAGTAATTTCCATGCGTTTTGGACTGGGCGGCGGACCAACTTTTTCTCTCCAAAAAATTGGGAAAAAAATCGGTCTTTCAAAAGAAAGAATCCGCCAGATTGAAAAAAAAGCAATCCGTAAAATCCGTACAGGAATAGACGGACAGAGGCTTCTGGCATATCTTTAATCTTTAAGCGAAGCTTCATCTCTATCTGTAAAATGATCGAGATGAAGCGGATTGTAAAAATTCTTGATTTTTTCTGCATCAAATATCAAGTAAGGCCATGCGGCTTTCATTTATTCTCAGTTTGATCCTCAGTATATTAATTTTCTATCAAATTCCCCGGAATTTGCCGGAATCTCCCTCTATTTATCCTTTTCTACAGTATTCACTCATTAACGAAAAGAATGATTTTGTAAAAATTCCAGAATTGGAAAATGGGAATATTTTCAATGTTCTGATTTCAGAAGACAGAAGGACCCTGAAGCGGCCGTTTCAGGAAGACCGCAGCATTGACAGTAAAGATTTTTTAACATTTTCGCCTTTTCTTGGAAAAGGATTTTTTATTTATAAAAAAGTCGGAAAGGAAATCTCCTTTTTGACTTCTGACGGAGAAGTTCTCTGGAAAAAACCGTTTTCATCTTACCCTGTCACAGACCCGATGGGAAGAGTGATTCTCTTATTAACAGGAGATAACAACCGTGTTGATCTGGCAGATATGAACGGAAATCCTGCAGGAGTATTTTCTGTATCCGGAAATTTCCTTTCAGACTATGATTTTTCCATCATTGATTCAGTCATACTTCTTTCATTTGCTAACGGCGATATTGCTCTTCTTTCAAAAGAGGGAAATCTTCTTCTTCGATTCCAGATCTCTTCATTTCTGAATGTTAAAGGAGAAGAAACGCTTTTTGTAAAAAGCAATTCAGTAAGTTCGGATGGAAAACGTTTCGCTGTTCATTATGTTTTCAAAGAAAGGGACTATGTCAGCGTATTTTCATTTGACAAAGAAGATCCGGAAAGCTTTCAAAAAGAATACGAAATCAGTCTCGACAGGATCTATCCTCACATTCTTCATTTTGCTGTGGAATCTTCAGGAATTCTTATTGCCGCGCCTGATTCCGCTTCCTTTTACAATGAAGACGGAGAACTTCTCTGGAAAAATAAACTGCAGGAAAAAGAAGAAATCTACAGACCTGTGTTTTCTTTGAAGCATATTTTTGCTTATATGGAAGGAAATACAGTTCACGTTTTTGATTCCTCAGGGGTAGGAATTGATTCTTTCAGAACGGGCGGTAAAGAGGAAGGGCCTTTTCGTATTCTTCCTTTCCGAAAGGATGATCAGTTCGTCATTCAGGGGAAACATAATCTTTATTATTATCAGTTTTTATCCGCCGAGGAATCAATCTGATAAATCGACAGGGATTTGTTTTTTGAAATAATGTCTTCAGATATAATTCCGATTACTTCTGTTTTCCTGTTTTTTTCAATATTAAAGATTAAATGATCCAGATTTTCTCTGCTGATAAAAAGTCCTCTGCCGTGAGCATCTCCTATCCCTAATGGCAGTCCTGTGCTGTCTAATTTTATATGTCTTTCAACTCTGTATAAAATTTCTTCACGGTCAAGGAGACCGTGAAAGTCTGTGATGCTGAAAATAAATTTACTGTTGATTTTTCCAAAATTAACTTCGATACGAAAATTATTAGTTTTACCGGTTGAACCGGCATGG
>JAOUOA010000189.1 GCA_029880625.1 Spirochaetia bacterium | reverse complement strand
TATGATTGAAGACTTTGTTAAAGGGATCATAACAGAGTTGGATCCTGAAAATGAACTGCTTTTAATAAGTTCAGATCACGGCAATCTTGAGGATCTGAGCGTTAAAACTCATACAAACAATCCTGTAATGACATTTGCATACGGAAAACATGCAGAAACAATCAATGATCAAATCAAGGCACTGAAGGATATTCCTATTTTGATTTACTCGCTTTCGGGAATGAAAGAAAAGATTCCTGAAATTGAAAAAGAAAACTTAAATTTAGGGGATTGATTCAGTCTTTACCGGGAATAATTTTCCAGAGTGGATTTGTCTTCAATCATTTTCATGGACTCATCCAGCCATTCTTTTGCCTGATCTGAATATTTATCTCCCGGGTAATTTTGTACGGCATTCTGAAACGATCGGGCAGCAGATTCGTATGATCCTTTCTGAAAATCTAGAATACCCATTTTAATCAAAGCAGGCTGATCCATCGATGAGTTTGAATTTTTCAACACCCGCGAAAATGTTCTGGCTGCTTTATCTCTTTTCCCAGAAGCAAGGTAGGATTCTCCCAGCCAGTAAAGAGATTTTTCTCTTATGTTTGCATCTGTATATTTATCAATTGATTTTGAAAGGAAATAAACTGCATCATTATAACGTCCTGAACGGTATGCAGTAATTCCTTTATCGTACGCTTCATATTTTAAATTACTGTAGACCTTTTTGCGTTCTTCAGGATTCAGTCTGGAGTTTCCAAGAAAGTAATCATCATAATAATCATAAGATAGGCTGCGCTTAATATTCTTATAGGCTTCTGCTCTTCCCAGTTCCGCCTGAAGATTTTCAGGATTATATTTTAAGGCAATATCAAAATTCTCTCTGGCACGTCCAAAAGAACCTCTCGAACTGAAGAAAAAACCAAAAGCTGTATGAATATCAGATTTGAGAGTATCATCTTTCGTTGTAAACAGAACAGAGTCAAGAATGGCACGGCCTTCTTCAACATGATTGATGCTGAGAAGAATCTTCCCGTGCCTGAAGTTGACTTTCTCATCAAGAACATGGTTTTCAACATTTTCATTTTTTAAGATTCTGAGATGTGCAAGTGAAGCCGCTACATCTCCCTGCTTTTCCAGAGAAACTGCAATTCCGTACCTTGCCATTTGGTTGATTTCCTTATCGAGATCCAGAGAAAGTACTTTATTAAAAAGCCTGAATGCTTCTTTCGCAGAATCCGTTGTATTTTGCCGTAAATATTCTTCCGCTTCTCTGAGCTGCGACATCGCTTCTTTGTTTTCAGTGTCCGGCGCTGTAACACCATCTTTCTGGACGAATCGGTCATAGGTTAAAATACCCATGCCCGAAGAAAGAGAAAGAATTGCAAAAATAAATATAATTTTATTTAAAGGTGACATTGATTTACCTGATTTTTTCAACCGATCTTTTAATCCAGAAGTTGGAACGCATCGGATAAAATGCCCTCACATCTGAGTTGCTGAAATAAAATAATGCCTGTTTATATTTTCTCATATTAAAATAAGATAAACCGGAATAAAACATGGCTCTGGCTCTCACGCCTTCAGGAATTTTATGGTCTCCCGTAAATGGCTTCAGTTTCCTTACTGCTTCCTGAAATTTATTTTTTATAAAGGTTGTGGATAAAATGCGGTTCAATTCATTCAGTTTCTTCTGATGCTCAAGCATTTCTTCATTTAAATCTGCAGGTTCTTTTACCCCAGTATCTTCCTTCACAACTTCATTGGGTTCAATTACCTCAGGTTCTTCGTCGGGATTTCCTTCTGCAACTTCCGATTCTTCCGGATCCACTTTTTTCCCTGTAACAATGGCCGGTTCAAGAACATAGTTTTTTCCAGCGGTAAGTTTTTCTTCTATTTTTCCTTTTCGTTCCACAACAAGGGCATAATAGTAAATTCCCTCAGCTACACCTTCATCCACATACTCTTTTATATAAGGCGGAATTTCATCCAGCAGTTTTCCGTTTTTTAGGACATCTTTATAGGACTGCATGAATTTTTTTGAACGAAAAATCAAAAATTTGGATGCTGGATCATATTTATTGACCTCCCAGAGCAGCTTTACGCTGTCCTGCGATGTTAACATTCTAAAATAAAGGATTTCCGGTTCAACAGGAGTTTCCCCAGAAAGCTCTTTCTTTTTTTCACATTCAATTTTCTCTTCCTCTGTTTTGGGAGCGTTACAGTCCGGTTCTGTATCGGCGAGTTTTTTACATAATGCAATCTCTTCTTCTGTTTTTGGATCTGTGCAGTCCGGTTCTGACGGAGTCTCTGTAAGTTCAGATTCATTTTCTTTTTCGATTCTTATCGCAATACCGCCTGTCGAATAGGTGCGGTCCTGAAGAAATGCAAATATATTTTTTTTATCAATTTCAGGAAAAACCGCATAGAAATACATTCCCGGTTCCAGTTCTTTATCAATGTATTTTTTTACTCCTTTCTCGACATCAGCAATTTTATTGGCTTTAGAAAGTTGTTCTTCATTTGAAATTGGTTCCATTGATCTATATACAGAAATTGAATCAAAATCAGATTCTGGATCTGACCAGAATACGGTAATTTCATTTTCTGCGGAACGATATGTAATAATCCCTCCAGGAAGATCTGCGAGATATTTTTTTTCATCAGGTACGCCAAATGAATGCTCTATATATGACTGCCGGTAAATTAAATCTGTGACTTCAAGATTTGTCTTCTTATCTGTTACCGTAACTCCATAAAAAACCCTTTTATTATTAGCAGGCGTGGTGTCTTCAAACTTGTTCGTTCCTTCTTCCACGATTCCCAGGCGCTGTGCGGAAAGGATGCGGTCTTTTGTATCCAGGGGCATATTGCCTCTGTAGACTGTGTAATGAATATTTTTTGCTTCAGCAGGAAGCCATTTTAATATAATCCGATCTTTATGATCTTCTGCAGTCAGACCCAGAACTCTGTAACGGGAAAGTTTTTCCTCATTGGCAACAGGAGGTCCTCCTCTTCTCCCGTCGTCACGCAAAATTGCCATGGGTTCAAGAGACATGTTCGCGCCCCGTTTCAGAATCAGGTTCCCCCTTGCTGCAATTTCATTTCGCGTAAGGATCGCATAGTAATATGTGCCGGACGGAATATTTTTATCAATAAACAAGGTTTCCTGGGAAGAAAGCGGTGGAGATGTGATGTTATCTGCATCCATCACAGTCTGTCTGGTAGTAAAAGGGACTTCTGAACGTGCGATATAAATCGGGGATTCATTCCTGAGATTGGTATTCCATGATAGTTTAACCGAATATGGGTCATCTTCCAATCGTGTCACACTCAATCCTGTAATCATTGGATCCACATTTTGGGCGGGAGTAAGGTAATTAGGATTTGCTTCCGGCTGAACCGATCTGCCGGGTTCAACAATTTTAACCTCGCCCTCCTTCGAAGGGAGGGGTTGAGTCTCAGGGCCTTTTCCATCCAGAAGGGGATTGGAATAATTAGGATCAGGATCGACAGACATTGTCGAAGGATCAATCCCGGGAATGCTTCTTCCAAAGACTCCAGAGACATAGAAAAAACCTGTAAAAAATATAATAATAAATGCAATTCTCGACATGACTACTTTTCCTGTTGAAGCTTTTCTATCTTTATATTAGACTCAATTTTAATGATTGAGTTTAAAAAATCACTTTCTTAACATGCCTCCGTATATCATTTTCGGCAATATTGGAGATAAAGTAAATCATGAGAGGTCTACCATATTATGAAGAACCGGAATACCATGAGTATCTGATATCTCCGGAAAGAAGAGAGCTTTTTCCAAGAAAAGACATCCTGTCTCAAATCAACTGGAAAGATGTCCACAATTTGCTGGATTTTGGCATGGGGAATGGCTACTTTTTACAATATTTTTATCAATTTTTACCTGCAGGCGCTCATATATGGGGTGCAGAATGCCAGGAAATTCTCATTGATGCAACTCTTAAAAGAAAAGTAAAAGAAAAAATTGAAAATTTCATCCCTTTTTATGTGGAAAGAACAGAACATCCTCTCCTGCCGGACTGGATTCCTGAAGTAGATATGATTTTTGCTTCCTGTGTCTTGTCTACATTTGCAGACCCTACTCTGGCCATAAAAGGCATAGCAAGAAATATGAAAAAAGAAGGACGGATCATTCTTCTGGACTGGGAAAAAAAAGAATCACCTTCTGGTCCTGACATTATGCATAAAATTTCACTGGATAGAATGAAATATTTTGTGGAAGATTCAGGTTTCCTTATAAAAAGAAAGTTAAAAACAAACGAATATATATATGCGCTTGAATTAGTCAGAAATCCGGATATCGATCCTTCAGAACTTCCAAGAATCAGCGTGGAATAGAAAATTTCTTAAAAATTTATTGAACAGGTCTTGCTATAATTTTCTGATTTTGAACAGGAGTAACCAGTTCAAAATCGATCACTTCTCCTGCCTTTAAGTAAGAGTATTTTTTTAAATCAAAAATCAATGTAAGATAATTATCTGTAAGTGCATTCCCAAATTGATTTTCTTTCTGCACAACTGCGCTTAAACGTTTTTTTAAAAACTTTTCTGCATAACGTTTCCAGTTTTGATCGGATAGTTCTCTTAAAATCTGAGATCGCATTCGTATCGTTTCAGACGGAACTCTGTCTGAAATTTGAAGAGCATCTGTATTTTCTCTAGGTGAATAAGGGAATACATGAATCTTCGAAAATTCAAGTTCTTTGCAAAGTTCTCGTGTTTGATTAAAATCATCCTCCTGTTCAGAAGGAAATCCAACTATAGCATCGGTTCCTAAAAAAATTTCAGGATTGACGTTTCGAACTTTTTCAATTCGTTTCATAAAGCTTTCAGGCGAATATGTCCGCCTCATCTTTCTGAGAATGGATCTTGATCCGCTTTGAAGCGGGACATGCAGATAATTGCAGAAATTGGGATGAAGCGTCAGTTCTGCAAGTTCTTCATCAACATCACAGGGTTCTATGCTGGAAAGGCGAATCCTCATCTCCCCGGCCTGATCAAGCATTCGAGAAAGTACATGATTGAATCGAAGATTGGCTTTTCGGTCACGATACCATCCAAGATTCACGCCAGTAAGAACAATTTCAGGCACCTTCCGTCTGCGGAGTTCCTGAAAAGACTCCATCAGCCTTTCAAAAGATAGGGAAACACCTTTCCCTCTTGCAAAGGGAATTTTGCAGTAGGAACATTTTCGATTGCATCCATCCTGTATCTTGAAATAAGCCCGAACATGTCCCTGCGGTAAAACAACGCCATAATTAAATCTTTCTTCTGAATCTTCCGATTCAGCCAATTCTTCGTGGAGAGAATCTGATATCACATGGCCGTTGAAAAGTTGTTTTTCAAAATTTTCAAACAATAGAGATTTTTTTTGATTTCCAACAACAAGGTCTACGCCTTCGAGTTTCTGTATGTCTTCAGGATTCGTTTGTGCATGGCATCCCGTAACAATGACTTTTGCTCCGGGATTCTTTTTTATAATTTTTCGGATGGAATTTCTGTTTCCACTGTCAGCATCCGAGGTTACCGTACAGGTATTGATCACAGCAATGTCAGGCTTTTCATTCCAATTTACCTGTTCATATCGTCCTGATGATAGAAATTTCCCCAGAATTCCATCCGATTCGTATTGATTGAGTCTGCACCCATGTGTATAAACAGCGATTTTCTGTTTTTTAATCATAATTGAAGAGATACGCGTTCTTTATTTTTTTTATACAGTGGACTGTCCGAATTATAACTTAATGCTTTATTATAATGATCAAGTGCTTCCTGAAAACGTTTCTTTGCGATTTCCGGATTCTGATTCTTCTGAGATAAAGCAATGCTTTCAATGGCAAGTCCAAGATTGTTATGGAGAGCGGGAAGAAGAGAAACCGAAACTTTTTTCATCCCGAGAACATTTTGTAAACGAAACTCTGCTTCCTCGAACAATCCTTTTTTAATAAAAATCAGTCCGTCAAGATAAAGCGCATGCAGATGATTCGGCTCTTGATTCAGGACAACATCAATCTGTGCTTTCGATTCGGGCAGTTTTCCAAGAAGAAAATAAATCCGCGCCATTTCTATTCTTAACTGCAGATGTCCGGGGAAACGCTGGAGTCCCTGAATTACTTCTCTTGCAGAACCATAAAGATTCCCTGATTTTCTTAAAACAACAGCTGTCAGTA
>JAOUOA010000188.1 GCA_029880625.1 Spirochaetia bacterium | reverse complement strand
GATCCTTTCCACCGCCGAGAGGATCAAAAACATGTCCCAGACCATTACAGATTCTGCAGTCAGATTCTCCAAATCGAAGGGCATTTTTTTCAAGCAATTCTTTTAAATTGATCTCGCTGCTTGAAGATTCTGCTGAAAAATTCATAGAATATTATGTCTCCTGAGTTCAAAAAGACCCTTACTGATGAAAAAATGAATCCGGTCATACTGAAAAGAAAAAAAGAAAGAAACTGATTGTTTTTTCAAAAATAATTTTTATATTGAGTTGATTTGAAAGGTCTCATACCCGATAAAGACCTATAAGATGAAGCTCTGTTCATGCAGTCAATGAACAGGAATATTACAGGTAAAGGTGCTAAAAATGAAACGTTACTTACTTATCTTACTCTGCAGTTTATTTGCCAGTGTCTCGATTCTGGCTCAAGAACCTGCTCCGCCGGCTGGAGAACCAGCCCCTGCAGCTGAACCAGCCCCTGCAGCTGAACCGGCTGCAACCGGTGAAGCAGGATCGGAAAGTCCAGGAGCTTATGAGCCCACAAGCGGAGAACTGGTTTCTGAAGAAATCGATGAATCCAAACTGACCGATGAAGAAAAAATGGTCCGCAAACGCAATTTGATGGCGGAAGAAATCTGGAAAAATCCTGACTACAGGAATTACGATAAAACTTTTGCAGAACTCCATCAGCTGTCAAAAGCTTTTGCAAACAACAAATACCGTCTGGCTCTTTCCGCATACCAGTCCGGTGTCAATACAATCATTAAAATGCGCGACGAAGTTGATCTTTACCGTAAAGAAAGCGCAAACGCCAAACACCTCAATGAAAAGTGGTACTGGCAGGTTGTTGACCGAAAAGCAAGTGAAGAAAGAATTGTCAGCAACATGAAGCGTAAAGCAAAAGTTGATGCTGTAACTTATTTTACCCGTTCCATCAATCATCTTGATGAAATCCGAAATCCGGCTCTCAGAGAAAAAGAAACCTTTAAAAGACTTCTTTCAGCCGTTTACAGAAACTGGATCATGTATCAGTTTGACCTTCAAAATCTTCCTCAGTGCATTCATATGCTTGAACTGTATATGGAAATTGATGAAAATGAAAAAGAATACATTGCCCATAAATACCTTGCGCAATGCTATGCATTTCAGGAAAACATGGTTACCAAATACAGAATGGGAACGGAAGATCAAAAGTTCAGGTTCCGTTATAAGAAAAATGTACATCTCCTCCGTGCAACAGAATTGAAATACGGAAAGGACTCACCCGAATACAAACATGTGGTCAATGTTGTAAATCGAGATGAGATCATTTCTGTTCAACCCTGATTGCAGCAAAATAATTAGAGCACCTTTCGCTTGAAAAAACGCCCGGCAATTAAAGCCGGGCGTTTTTTTTGAAATTAATATTACAGAAGAAGGATTGAATCCGGCAAAAGTGAAAAAATATATAAACAGATTATTCTTCATAAAGGCTCCATTGCAATTTCAATGATTGATTTAATTTTATTTTCAATATCAGCCGGAATTTTTTTAAATGTGAACTGCCTGCTTTTACCGTAATAAAATCTTTCCAGTCCCATATAATTTGAACCGGCATCAGAATCATGCCCTGAATTACCTAAAGCCCAGGATCTTTCTTCCAGTTTATCTTTATGCAGTACAATGGATCTGCCTTTTTTATCATTCCCTTCAGTCCAGACAGTCTGGCTGTCATCGGGCATGCGTTCGTAACGAACAATATGAAATCTGTGAATTTTTTCCGGTACATTTTGATCTATAAAAAATAATTCGATTGCTGCGCAAATTTTTTCAGTAACGCTTTCCGGAAGCGAAAATTCAGACGGACCGTATCGCCAAAAATCATAAAAGGACTGCTGTCTTTGCAACTGTTCGCTTTTATTATATGCATTGCAGTACTGAATCCTGCAGTCCTCTACCAGTCTGGCAAATTTTGCATAATTTTTCTGTTTCTCTATTTCAAATTCAATTTCTTTGAGATTCAAAAATTTTATATTTTTCCAGAATGAATGGGGAATTTTTGAAGTTTCCGACGGCTTATATTTTTCATGATTGAGAAGAAATCGGGATGCTTCAAGGGTTTCATCAATGCTCAAACCATTTTCTTCTCCTTCCCAGATCGTATGCCAGCTCAGTTTTTTTTGAGATGTAATTTCTCCATCCCTCAGCATGGAAATACTGACTTTCCCTTCGGAAATTTCGACTTGACGATATTTCGTTTCCCACTTACGTATAATATTCTGATTCATGAATCAACTCGTATCTAAACAAAAATATTTACGTAAACATTCGATACGAAACAACATTCCTGTTTAAAAAATCAATCTTTTTCAATAATCTGGAGCAGTCTCTGCGATTCTTTTTGAATTTTAGGCAGAGTGCAATGATGATTTTCCAGAATCCATTTAACATGCGATTCTTCGAAAGATTCTAGCCGAACAGTATCACTATCATCTTCAGGCAGAAGTCTTTTTTGAATCTGTTTCCTATAATCCATTTCTCCCATTACAAAAAGAGCAAGTTCAAAAAATACTTTATTTTCTTCAGGAGTCTGATTCAGCTTTTCTTTTAACTTTTTTACTGCACCTGATTTTTTGAAAGAACCATTGCAGTAATGCGAAAGGAGTGAATATTTATACTCTTCGCCGGCAGCCGTTGAATTTGATACAGATGATGCGATGATTATCAAATCAGATCCTTCTGCAGCAGATGGATTGGTTTTTATGATTTCATTCAAATCATACAGCTGGTTCTGCAGATCCATGTCCGGATTTTTTTCCCATTTCTGAAACAAAAGTCTTTTATGCATGGAATTCCTTAAGTTCAAATATCCGACTGCAGCGGGCCCGTCAGAGGCATCGTCCAGAAGCTGATAAAGTTGTTTTTCAGTTACAGGCACCTTTAATGCTAACTTCGCCAGATTTACAGACGGACTGTCAGGGCAGGATACAAGATTTTTCGGGATGGACGATTTATATCTTGATTGATAGGGAAGATCCAGCTGAATTCTCCTGAGGATATGGTATCTGAATCTGTTTTCTGTTTCATCAAGGCCGCAAACTGTCTTCATAAGAGAAGCCATGAAAAATTCTGCTTTATCAGGATTTTTATCAGCAAAATAAAAAAATGCTTCTGCAGCTGCATACATGGATGTTTCTTTTGCAGCATCCAGCAAGAATTCTTCTGAAAAAATTGCAGGAGTATCACCATAGGTATCTTGAAATATCGCCTCTGCAAACATGCCTTTTACAGGCTCCGGAACAGAATCGCCATTCAATATTTTTTTCAAAATTAAGCCCGCATCGCTTTTATAAATATCGATCAATTCATAAACAAACGGCGAAGCAGGTTCTTCTCTTTCTCGATCATCGATATATTCATCCATAAAGCCGTCAGGATCTTTTTCAAAAGATTCCAGGGTTTTCTCAAGATACTGTTCGGTATAATCCGCCTGTTTAATTAAAGATACTTTCTGGATATTCTGAATTTCATTATCAACGACAACGCCTTTCTGGAGCTGAACGGGAAATTCAATTCCCAGAGCGGACAAGCGCTGAATGCCGTAAACTTCCGCTTCATTTTTTACAAAACGAACGCCTGAAATAAATTCGCCTTTCTCTGTATACTGGCCGGAATATGCATGCCGTTTGTCTTCATGGATATCAACCTGAATGTATTTTTCAGGAAAAAGTACATCATAAACGATTGCTGCGCCAATGAGAATGCAGACAGCCCCTGCATGACAGCCTCCGGCCCCGCCTCTGGATTTTATTTTGGTTTCAGCTGTAACGAAAATGTTTTCGGATTCTTTTTTTTCTGCATCCTCAAGCGAAAAAGGGATCGGAAGATCAACCGGATATTTTCTTTCCAGATTTTCTCCGCAGGCAGAAAAAAATAAAAAATTCAGCAGAAAAATTACCGCATGCGATTTGTTAACTAAATTCTTCATCATCGAGTCCCTGGGAAGGTATGATACTGTGCAGAATTCTTTGTGCATTCAGAGCAATTTTAAGCATCAGAAAAAATAAAATCACACCTGCACCAACAAAAATCAGTCCAGTCCACCACTGTGAATTTTTAAGTTCATGAAAAAGTACCGCTATAAATCCTCCCGCTGCAATCAGAAAAAAAGATAGAAGCGCCAGCCAGGTTCCTTTCCGAATCATTTGGCGGTATTTACCAAGACCGTTTTTCACATCATCGACTACAGAAAGTTTGAAATAAGGCGATTCTATTTTTAAAACATCAACTGCTTTTTCTATTTCGCTTTCAGGTCTTTGAAGTCCCACTGTAGATTTATCATAAACCCATCCGTCTACCCTGATTTGATCGCCGGATTTTAATTGGTTGAATCCAGCCGCAGTGAGCCAGTGCCGGGGAAGTGTAAGCAGATAAGCATTTATAAAATAATCATCTATTTCGACGTATTTATACCTCAGATCTCCGCCAACAGGCAGAGAGTAATATTTATGCATGTATTTCCTTTTTTTTACAAGAAGCGGTCCTTCAAATTGATGAACCGTATCCTGATGGATATGATCCTGATTATCCAGCATAGAAGAGCTCAATAGCTCCCTGTATTTTATTTCATATTTAGAGATTTTTCTTGTACTCATAAACGCTCCTGAATCAGAAAATTTATTTTTATATTATAATTTTAGGGCAGCTTTTATATTCAGTAAATTTCCGCTTTGGGTAGAGCCTTACGAATTTTTTTTATTTCTTCTTCCGGGATGGGATTGTTTCCAATCGAAAGTCGCTTTAATTTTTTTAGATTAGCAATACTTTCCGGAAGAGCTGTAAGTTTATTGGAAGAAAGATAAAGGTGTTCCAGATTTTTCAGATTGCCGATTCCGGAAGGAATGGACGCAAGAGAATTTTCGGAAAGATCCAGGCTGCTCAGATGGGACATACCGGTTATGGATTTAGGAAGACTTTTCAGGCGGTTCCCGGACAGTTCCAGAGTTCTGAGATTTTTCAAATTCCCGATTTCTTCCGGAAGCGATACAAGCTGATTTTGCCGTAAATCAAGATGGCCGAGAGCCGTAAGCTCCGAAATCTGAACAGGAAGACTCTTCAGCTGATTTTTAAATAACAGCAAACTATACAGATTATATAAATTTTTAACTGAAGGCTGCAATTTTGAAATTTTGTTTTCCATAAGATTCAGCGATTTAAGATTTTGCAGTTTGATTACAGGAGCAGGAACTGTCTTGAATTGATTCTTGCTGAGATTCAGAGAAGAAAGACTCTGCAGTTCTGCAATTTCGGCAGGAAGTTCAGTAAGATTGTTATCTGCAATATAAAGATCCTTGAGATTCTGTAAATGTGCAACATCCGCAGGAACTTCTTTTATACTTCCAGCCGTGAAACGAAAATTTTCAACTTTATCCGGATTTTTAAGGGCTTTCTTCAGGTCTGTTTCCCATTTGCCTTTCCCGCCTTTATAGGTTGGACTTAAATCCCCGAGACTGCAGGCTGTCAGCAGATTCAGGGCCGATATGGTTATAAGATTCATAAACTTCGGGTATTTTTTTTTCATCATTTTTTATAAAACTCAGGCGTCATTGGTCAAGAAAAAAATCTTAATTAAAATTAGATTAAAATATTTTTTTCTTTATTCTTATTTTATAAATTGTAGAGGAGATAATTTAAGCAGCGACAAACAATCTCCGAAGCATCCTTTGCATCAAAAACGCCAGACAAAAACCCTGACGTTTTTGATTGAAAGTTTAGGCGATACAGCCTGTTGAAATTGCATTCATCTGCTTCTTTATACATACGAAGCTTGTCGCCGCTTAAAACTTTTGTTACTTTTTCAATATTTTCATATTTCCCTTTATTTGCCTCTCTCTCCGTTGCATTGGCCTTTCCTTACAGTTCAGGAAATTTTTTCCTCAATTCGGCAATTGTCAATGTTTCTTAATTCGTCTCAACAGGCGTGTATCGTCGGGAATTTTAAGGGCTTTAGCTTCTTTAAAATTATTTTCGAGATGCCCAGCATATGTTTTAACCATACTCTGCGAAGTCCGGTCTCCTTTTTTAGCATCCCTCAGTATTTCAAAAACCATTTCATAACTGAAACTAATTTTCCCAATATTTTCCTTCTGTTTTTCATTCAGTTCCTGCGCGGCCGCGGGCATGCTCAGAAATACGAAAGCGGCAAAAGAAATAACTATCTTCGCTTTTATTTTGTTCATTTTTTTCTCCTT
>JAOUOA010000187.1 GCA_029880625.1 Spirochaetia bacterium | reverse complement strand
GGGTAAAAAAAACAAATTTTTTTATTAAAGTATCATGAAACATAAAACCATTTATTTTTCTGCAATTTTCTTAATTTTAACAACATTTATTTTTCCTTTTAAAAGGAAAAATAAACAAAAACCAGTATTAAAACCCAAACCATGCTGTGTGCTCGGACTGGCAACCTATCTTGGCGAATCTGCTGTTATTCTTGAACAGATCTGCAAATCAAAATCAAGAATGACTATTTATTTTCACACAAAAAATATGTCTGGAACCTGCGCCCATCCGCCCTCTACGATTCTTATTGATCAAAAGGGAAGGCGTTATCCGCTTCTCAATTCAATTGGTATCCCTGATTGTTCATCAGGAAAACTGAATCAAAAACCGGATTCGAAATTTCGTTGGATCTTTAAAGCATTTACTGAAGATGTTAAGACTTTTACTTTAAAAGAAGTTGAAGATGATGTAACGATTGGAATGCAGTACTGGATCTGGAAAGATGTCGATGTCAGTCACTGTAATTTTAAATGAGTTACAGAATGTGCGATTTACCCACTTGAAGCAGGCTTGCTTCTTCAATATTACAGTGAATGGTAGCTAAAATGTTTGGAAAAGGAATGCCCTGTTCTGCATAGAAAAAACTATGAAAAGGAATTATTTCAACACATTCTTCTACCGTATCTTTTTTATACATTTTTTTTTCGTTGATTTTAATCAGAGCAGGAACAAAGAAATTATCAAATAGTTCCTGTTGTTCAAACATCATATTATTAAAGATTCCATTTAAATACGGTGATTCAGGCGTAACAAGATGCGGATATTGGCTGTAGACCATGATTTCAGTAATCATTATTGTATCCAAAATCATATTTCTGGCTTCATTTCCCTGAATTTCATTTGGGAATGGAATCTGTATATACGTGCATCCGGTAAAAATGAATAAGGTTAATGAGAAAGATAAAAATCTGTATTTCAAATAATGTAAAAAGTTCTTAATGACAATCATTATGGACAGTGAATTTTGTATGGATCAAGAATTAAAGCGATTTTTTCATGAATGACTTGCAATCATTTCCAGGGCTTCTTTTGCTCCCATTGCAAGTTTGATTTCCACTGTATTTGAAACTTCCGTTGATGTTGGATTGATTTCAATAGTAGGAATTCCCTGTCTGGATGCTATTATGACAGGTCCTGAAATATAGGGAAATACGCTTGTTGTTCCAATTGAAATAACAGCATCAAACCCCTGACTGAGTTCTCGGTCCAGTTTATAAACTGCATCTTCAGGCAGCATTTCACCAAAAAGAACGACTTCAGGTCTCAGGATCCCTCCGCATTCAGGACAAAGAGGAGGGATCTCAAAAGAATCGTAATTAGCAGGTAATTTGCTGTACAAACAGCTTTCACAGAAAACCTTTCTGATATTGCCGTGGATTTCAATTAAATTTTTTGATCCAGCATCGCCGTGAAAACCGTCAATATTCTGTGTTAAAACACAGACCCTTTTATTTTCTTCAAGATCTGCAATAATTTTATGGGCTCTGTTATACTGCGCATTTCTACAGGCTTTCTCAATCTGTGCAATGTATTTCCAGGTGATTTCCGGGCGATGCCTGAGCATACTTCCGGAAAGGGCATCTTCAATGGGATATCCTTCATCCGTTTTCTTATCGTTGTAAAGACCGCCGATTCCTCTGTATGTAGGAAGTCCGGAATCTGCAGAAATTCCGGCACCGGTAATAAAAAGCAGATTTTTCGCATCACGAATGATTTCAGCGGTTCGTTCTATCTTTCTGCTTAAAGCCTGATCCATGAAATTATTTTAATTCAGCGACGATTTTTCTGGTTTCTTCAACACTTTTATTGAATTTATTTTTCTCTTCATTTGAAAGGGGAATTTCAAGAACTTTAACTCCTTTTCTTGAAATTTCAGTTATAACTCCGACGAAAAGATCTTTTACTCCGTATTCTCCGTTCAGCCTTGCAGCTGCAGGAAGAGCTTTTCTTTGATCCAGAATATACGATCTTACCATTTTAACCGCAGCCATTGCTGTAGAAAAAGTAGCGCTTCGTCCCTGTTTTTTTATGATGGTTGCGCCTCTGTCTGCAACTCTTGCTTCAATTGCATCCAGTTCTTTTTGATCCACATAATCAGAAATCGGTTTTCCTGAAATATAAGTGTGGGAATAAATGGGAACCATTTGAGGACCATGCCCTCCCAGTACAACAGACTGTGTTTGCGATGCATAGCTTTTCGCTGCATGGGCTGCTTCCATGGTCAGTCTGCCTGTATCAAGAACTCCTGCCTGTCCGACAACCATGTGTACCGGAAGCCCTGATTTTCTATAGGCAAGTTCTACCATAGCATCAAGTGGATTGGTTACCATAATTAAAAAGACATTCGGAGCAATTTTACCGATTTTTTCTGCAATGGGTCCGATCGTTGCTGCATTATCGTTGATAAGGTCTGCACGGCTCTGTCCTTGTTTTCTGGGAAGTCCTGCTGTAACAATTATTACATCAGAATCAGCTACATCATCTAAATTTGAAGTTAGATGAATGCAGTGACCTGATTCTTGAATTCCAATTGCGTCACGCATTTCTTCGTATGCTCCTGCAATGGGACTGGGATCTGCATCAATTGCTTCTTTTCTATCGTAACATACAAGATTGCAGCAAAGGGAAGGGTCCTGTATAATAATTTTTGCTGCTTCAATTCCAATTCCGCCGAATCCTACAAGTGATATTTTAGTCATAATGTTCTCCGTTACGATCGTTTTATTTTATCAAAGATAAAAAAGTCTTTCATCAGGTTTCTTTGAAGGAGTTACCGAAAAGATTCTATCCGTAAAAACTTCTAAAAAAACAGTATATCTTATTTTCAAAAAATGATTTGAGAAAATTAAAATTATACTTCAGTAGACATCTTAATATAAAAATTTGATTTTCAGGCATCTATTTATGCAAGCTTTTTTTTCCAATCTGAAAATTTATGGCAGGATGATGCAGTTTGACAGTGTAAAAGCAATATTATTTGATGTGGACGGAACTCTTTTTTCAAGTGAAGGAATGATCGAAGGGATCTACAAACAGGAATTTCTAAAACACAGAGAAATTCACGGGAAACCAGCTGAAATTCCTGAGCAACAAGCAATAATGGAACAGATTGGAAAACCGGTCGTTAAAATTTTTGAAGCCCTGGCTCCTGATTTAAGCTCCGGAGAAAGAGAGTTTTTGAGCGAAAGCATCTTAACAGAACTTGTAAACTCGATTTTACAGGGAGGCGGACACCATTATGAAGGCGTATATTCTACAATTAAAAAACTTTCTGAAAATTACAGAATCTTTGCCGCCAGCAACGGTCGTCTACCCTATGTAAAAGCAATTTTGAAAGCCAATTCAACTGATTCTTTTTTTGAAGCGGTGCCTTATGTAGATAATCAAAATATAAAAAATAAGACAGAGCTGGTTTCTTCAATATTAACTGCATACAATTTGGAGCCTCAACAGGCAGCATTAATTGGAGACAGAACATCCGACCGTGACGCAGCTCTGGATAATGGCTGCTTTTTTATTGCCTGCAGATTCGGACATGGATCGGAAGAAGAATGGGAAGGCGCGCATGAATTTATTGATTCCATTAATGATCTTCTTCGAATATTTTAGGGAAAATAAGATAATTAAAATCAATTTGCTGAAACAGATGGGCATTAATTAAATACTCAAAATCAGACTGCCATCTGTCATAAACAGAATCTTCAATAAGCAGAAAGGATTCACAGGCATAAGAATTTCAAAATGAAAACATTGATTCTATAAAAATTCGGCTATTAAAAAATAGATTCATCGTAATTTGAAAAATATAAATTCTGAGACAATATCAAATTAAATGAATCAGAAAAAAAGAATTAGGGATACTGTTTAAGTTTCAAGATCTTTTTTATTAAAAATAAAAATCGAAAGGGTCCAGAAGATGATGAACCAGATAAAATTAATCATTACTGAGATCATCCCTGTATTGTTTCCCACTTTATGAAGATTTTTAAGAAAATCTATGTCTTTTACAGAAAAACTCAAAGCATAAAAATAATTGACTGCATATTGAGGAAGTCCATATCCCAGAATAAAGGCAAAAACATTATCGCTGAACTCATTAATTGTAAGTTCTCCTTTTATAATGCTTATTGCAGGATAGACAGTTAAAACTGTAATGACCATGCTTAAAAATATACCCGGCAGACGTCCAGCAGTCAGGGTCAAAAAAATGATCATGGAAGAAAAAACCAGTAGACCCTGGGAAAAAACCAGTAGACTTCTTAAAAGAGGAATTCCCAAATCATTTAATGAAAGATATAAAAACAGAGTCGAACTTGCAGTCATCAAAATAAGATTCAGGATCATGAGGGTAAGAATTGAAGTGAATTTTCCCAGAAGGTATTCCCATCTTGAAATAGATTTAGAAAGAAGAAGAACATGAGTTCTTGTTTGAAAATCATTAAGAGCCAGAAACGGAGTGAAGATTGCAGCGATTAAAAAAAGCCAGAATGCAATCATTGAAAAGATAACGATATAAAGAACATTTATAAATGTCTTTTCTCCCTGTTCCTTTACTTTATTGTATTCACTCTGAAGCTGACCGAGCATCATCTTTTTTTCATCTGGTGACGCTTCCATATTTTCTATCTGTTTTTTCTGTTCTGTTAACTGTAATTTGATTTCATCCTCAGATAAATTCATGCATGAACTGGCGCAGCCAATGCCGGAACCTGTAAAAACAATACAGCAAAGTAGAAGAAAAAAAATAAGTTTTTTTCTTACGGATTCTTTGAACCCCAATGCAGCAATAATATAGATTTTATTTATTTTTTCGAGTATAAGTTCCATAATGCAAACGCTTTAATGAATGTCTTTCAGACCTTTTGGTCTTTAATCACTCTTTGAAAAATTTCTTCCAGGCTTTCCTGTCTGCGGGAATACAAATTAATTTTCCCGCCCAGTTCCACAATCCTTGCGGGAATGGTCCGTTCTTTCTCCGAATCAAGATTTTCCGTATTCAGGGAATAGCGGCCGTCTTTTTGAATCATTTCTGAATCAAGTTCCTTCAGAAATTGATCAATCTTTTCATTTGAATTTTCAAGTTCAATTTCAATTCCGCGCAGTCCTGTAAGTTCGCTTCTGCTTCCTTGAGCTACAACTTCACCTCTATTCAAAATAGCAACCCTGTCGCATATTTTCTCAACTTCCAGAAGCTGATGTGAATTTAGAAATACAGTCGCTCCGCGTTTTTTTTCTTCGAGAATAATTCCGCGAAGATCCTGAATTCCAATGGGATCCAGGCCTGAGTTAGGTTCGTCAAGCAGGAGGATTTCAGGTTTGGATATAATCGCCTGAGCAAAACCCAGTCTCTGAAGCATTCCTTTGGAAAAGCTTCCTATTCTTTTTTTTCCAGCTTCAGTTAACTTAACTTTTTCAAGACAGATTGCTATTTCTGACTGTATTTCTCCCGACGGAAGACCGCTGAGCCTGGCCTGGTAATTCAGAAATTCTTCAGCAGTTAAAAAAGTATGGATGCTGATACGTTCCGGCAGATACCCCATGTATTTTCTGGATTTCCATGAAGGTTTTTCACCAAGAATTAAAACTTCGCCGGAAGTAGGTTTTGTAAAATCCAGCAGGGTTTTCATGAAGGTTGTTTTTCCAGCTCCGTTTGGGCCGATAAAACCGAAAATCTCTCCTTTTTGAACACTGATATTTACTCCGTTAAGAGCTCTGGCTTTGCTTGAATAATCTTTGATCAGGTTTCTGGATTCAATCATGTTCTGCATGGCTGGACAACTTAATACAAAAGAACCTTTCTATTGCAAGAAATTATTTTTAAAAGATTCTTATTTTTTTTAATTCTTTATTACAAAAGTATTTAAGATATGCTTATTTACTCAAAATCTTCAAGTCTTATTTATTACACCCGTAATAAAAGAATTGTGTATGTCAATTTTAAGAACTTTTTTATAATAACACTGAATTTTCTTGAAATAAATCATAAAAATACAGTTTGAATTTAAGCATCTTTCCGTTGACAAAAAGCTGATTGAAAAGCAATTATTTCTTATGCTTGAATTCAATTCAGATCAATTCCCCGGTTTATCGGAATCAGAGGCTGCGGATCGTTTAAAGAAATATGGTCTCAATGAACTGCCAGGTTCAAAAAAAAGAAATATTTTTAAAATTATTTTATCAGTAATGCA
>JAOUOA010000186.1 GCA_029880625.1 Spirochaetia bacterium | reverse complement strand
GATGTCATCCAGAGAAATGCTTTCAATTGCATTGAGTGATTTCTGCACGGGGTCTTCGGTTTCTCCTCTCAGTACAGGGACGCTGATCATGCTGTTCATGCCTGCGCTGGTTTCTGATTTTGCCGCAATGCTTGTCCTGAGGCTTGCCCTGCTTCTTTCCAGTCTCTCTTTTTCAAGCTTTTCATTTGAAATTCTTTGAATTTGAGTTTCGACTTCAGTATGAAGGAGATCCAGTTCGTCGGCTGCAATCCCGCAGCTTATTGCCAGAAGCGAAAATCCGTTGTGCCGCATGCTCCATGAATAAATTCCGTAGCAGGACATGCCCAGTTCTTCGCGAATCCTTTCGAATAAAAGAGAGGAATCGTTGCCTCCAAGCATGTAATTCATCATATCCTGTCTGTAGCGGTCTTCATGGCTGTAAGGAAGGGCGGGATAGAAGAGGGTGTAGTATGCTTCCTGGATTCCTTTTTTGTGAAGGATGATTTCTCCAGGATTGTAGTTTACCTCAATATTTTTAGGCGTTTCTTTTGGGGAAGGAGAACTAAAATATTTTTCAACAGATTTCAGAATTACAGATTCATCAACGCCTCCGGAAACAGAAATCATTGTATTGTCTCCGCCGTAAAATCTGTTTTTAAAATCGTGCATTTTTTCTACATTGGCGGAACTGATGCTTTTTTCAGTGCCGATGACCGGATGGTAGTTTTCTCCCAGGTAGGCCTGAAGAGCGCGTTCCATGAGGAAGCCGTCAGGATCGTCTTCCCTTTCGCGAAATTCGCTGAGAATCGGATTGAGTTCTTTTGCGAATTCTTCTTCTGGAAAAAGGGGATTCTGGTACATGTCTGCCAGGATATCGAAGCCTTCTTCAAATTTATCATTCAGAACCGTGATATAGTACACCGTATGGTCGTATGTTGTGTATGCATTCATTTTTCCGCCGATGTCGTTAGCGGCTCTTGATATGGCGGTTCCTCCAGGGCGTTTTTTAGAACCTTTGAAAAACATATGTTCCAGAATATGCGCCATGCCTTGAATTGACTCATCTTCTGCAGTGGAGCCTGCAGAAGTCAATATCTGTATGTTTGTAAGAAAACTGTTATTGGGCGTTACAAGTAGCTTCTGCCCGTTGTGTTTTTTTAATCCGGAAAAACCTGTTTTTAGAATCATCTGTCAAGAATCCCGGATCAGCATCCTCTGTCAATTGTTGATGAGTAAGTTGGTTCTGATTTTTCATATAAAAAATGAGAAAAAAATAAAATAATTCCTGTAGACGCATTTGGGATTTCAGGTTATCATAACAGATGAGTAAAATATTTATTTCTTCCGGCGCCGGCCTTGCCGCGCTTTATGTAGGTCTGGGCGCCTATGCTTCTCATGGACTCAAACCACACCTCAATGCAGATCTGTACGCTGTATTTCAAACAGGTCTTCATTATCATATTATTCATTCTCTGGCTTTAGTCCTTCTCGGTCTGTTCTTAAGAAACAGTTTTTCTAAACTGGCGGTATCTGCAGGAGTGTTTCTGTTTGCCGGGATCATTCTATTCTCATTCAGCCTCTATCTTTATGCTGGATTCGGACTCCCTGTATCATCGCTTACTCCAATAGGCGGGATGTCATATATTGCAGGTTGGATTCTTTTTATGATTTCAGCTCTTTTTTATCAGACCGGTCATAAAAAATTGGGATTTTTCAGTAAAATATGTATAACATGGATTGGATTTGTACACCATTTTATGAAATTTCCGATAATACAATATGGAGAAAAGGTTACATTTATACCTGAATCAAAACCCTGTCGAATCTGACAAAATAAACCTGGAAAAGAACGTGATGATTCTTTCTTCAATCAGGAAAGAGAGGCTTCAGAATCTGCGGAGGAAAAATTTTCGGAGTAAATTTCTAAACTTTTTAAATTTGCCATTCTATATTCTGCCGGGGATCATTGTCTGTTCTTTTTTATCTCCGTCCGGTCTTCTTTCTCAAAATGTTTATAAACGTCCTCATGAAGTCATCAATGAAACGGTCCTTGCCGATGCTGAAGCTGAATTGTCTTCCGATAATCCTGAAGCAGACAGAACCATCCGTGAGTTAAGCGAAGAACTTGCGAAATATACTTCTCAGTTCGTTGAATACCGTTCTATAGCCGATGAAAGAAGATACGAATCACTGAATTATAAAAATATAAATCCTGATACTTCCCGTCTGATTGCATCTTACAGAAAGCGCAAGTACGACCGCACATATTACTTTGGAGAATCTCCATTTCTCATGAGGATTCACCGTTCTCTCGGACTTGCCTGGGAAAAAATGGGGAAAAAGCAAAAAGCAGTCCAGTCGTATATGACGTCCCTTCGCTACTCATCATTTGAGCCGAAATGTAGCAGCGAAACTGTTTCTGAAGCTCAGTATGAAGTCATGGCAAAATCGTTTGCCGACGCGGACAGAATTGCTCAAAGTCAAAATGACGGAGATTCTGCAGGGGCATCTGAAGCAAGAGAGCTGATTTTGGCTTTTGCTTCATTAAAAAGACGATACGATGAATCGATTCGAAGAGTCGATACTGCCAGGGCTAGGGCGGTTAGAGGAATTCCTGGAGAAAGCGAAGCAGAAGCTTTGCAGAATAGGGACAGGCTTAAGTCTGAATTTGATATCTCGGTAGAAAGATTGAATTCATTGTATAAAAATTCGTATCTGCCTTTCTGTCAGAAAAGAAGGGGAGAGACAGGGCAGATTATATATAGAATCGCCAGGATTTCAAAAGAGATTTCTGAAACTGTGGAATCGGCCAATCTGAAAAACTATGCCGATATGCTTGAGTTTGCGCACAGCCTTGACGAAAGGAATCCCGTTTATCTGGATGAACTGATCAAATATTATAAAAACACAGGAAATAAAAAACGCGCAATTGACCTCAATGAAACGCTGATATCTGTTATGGAAATGGAAAAATCTGATTTGCTACCTGAACAGTATTTCAGAATAGCAGGTCTTTATTCAGACACCCGGAATTTTATTCTTTCTGCGGAGTCCTATGAAAAGTTTTATGCTCTGGAAAACAATGCTGCTATAAAATCACGCGCCTTTATTCCCCTTGCAGACCTGCATTTTAGGAGAACAGGAAATCTGGACAGAGCACTTGAGCTTTATGAGGCCTATCAGGCCCTGCCCGAAGATGAAAGAAAATATCCTTATGATTTAATGGGAAAAGAAGTCCGTTATGATTCTTTTGTGAAGACGGCGGCAATTTACCGGCGCAAGCAGCGGACAGACAAAGAAAATCAGGCGCTTTCTGAAGCTCTTGAAATCTTCCGGAATCTGGAAAACGAAAAGATCGGAATTCTGAAAGAAAAAAATGAACTTCAAATTCAGATCAATGACCTGAAAAAAAATCTTTTCAATGAAGATGAAGATACGGACGAGCTTCGCAGATATTACCGTCTTCTTCGCATTGATATGCCGCGTGTAAAAAAAAGAGAGGAGCAGTACAGAATCCGTCTTGATGCCCTTCATGTTCAGAAGGTCCTTGAAAGGCTTGCCGTTCTTGCCCGTTACGAGCGAAATTTTAACCGGGCCGTTGAGATGTATACAGAAATTATACGAAGGGGCCGGGGTAAGGAAAGAGACCGGGCAAGAGTCAATATAGAAAGAATCCAGCTGACCATGAAGGACGGGTTTTATAGAGATCCCGTTCTCCCCCCCGACTTTGAGCGCTGAGAACTATTTCAGATGTCTGTCCAGATTCCGCAGCTGCTCGTAAACTTCTGACATAACCGGTTCAAATTCTTCCCGATTGACAATCAGTCTGTAAATGGAATGAAGAATCGGAAATTTCTGGATCTCAAGCAGTCCTGCAAGACTGCGAATCCCGTACAATCCGGAAGACTGCGATTCTGTTTGAAAATTTCCAGAGGAAATCGCTTTCCCATAATCGCGATCGCGTGTGGCGCTTCCAAAACATGCCTGCATAAAATCTGTATGCCCGGAAAGTCCCATGAGCGTTTCTTTTTTGCCCCCCAGTTCGCAGGATACCTCCGTCATTTCGCGAAACATGTAATAGGATGCATGAAAAAGAGAACTATCTGAATTGCCGCCGAGGCTTTTTTCATAATAACCGTCAAGAAGGCCGATTCCCAGGGCGTAAATATTTTTTAATGCGCCTCCGAGCTGCACTCCTTTCAGGTCATCATGAACGGAGGCAGGGCGGGCAAAACTGTATCCGGTACTGAAAAGCTGCAGAAGAGTTTTTAAGTCTTCCGGATTATTTGCTGCAATTTCAAGACCTGAAACCTTTCTTT
The DNA here is from genome assembly GCA_029880625.1 of Spirochaetia bacterium. GTDB lineage: Bacteria > Spirochaetota > Leptospiria > Leptospirales > Leptonemataceae > JAOUOA01. Next base: position 1,931 of record JAOUOA010000186.1, on the reverse strand, counting down.
CCATAATCTGATAGGGTGTTGTTGCCCCCGATACCGCCGCAAAGCGATCAGGCGAAATTCCGTATTTCTTCTGGAGGTCTTCCAGAATCAGCCCGTATTCGGAATTCGTCAGGCCTTTTGCAATATTAACAAACATTGCTTTAGACTTTTTCAAAATTTCTGATATTTGAGGATAGTATTCATCCATTTCCCATGGGCGGACACCCTGCAGAATGATATCTGCTTTTTCCAGAACAGAAGGATCGGAAGTGAAATTTATAGTGGGCGGAATATAAAACAGAGGAAAATTTTCAGTGTCAATCCTTTCCGAGTTCATTGTTTCGGCAAGATTTTTATCACGAATATATATATCGATACTGCAGGCATGGTTGGCTAGAATTGAGCTGAAGGCTGTTGAAGGACTTGAATTTCCAATCGCGGCGATTTTATACTGAGGGTTTTCCGGAGAAGAGATGAGTTCTCCGGATTGAGTTTCTTCAAGGGTGCTTCTGTACAGGTTTCTGTATACGCCATGTTTGTGCCGGTGAAGATTTTTTCCGATATAAAGAGCCAGATTTTCAACAATGAATTTCTTTTTGTCAGTTCCTTCTTTTATATGCATTTTTTCAATCGATGCAGGTAGTTCATTCATCTGCTTTTCGGTAAATTCTCCTACAAGAATTGGTTTCCCTATGGTCAGTTTCCCCTGAGCCGCGCGAAATAAGAAGGATGATGTCGGCAAAATTTCATCTGTCCCGCTCAGGGAAACGGGTATAATAATTTTATTTGTAACGTAATGGTAAACAGAATCCACAAAATTGCCCAGGTGTCCGGTGCGGCTTCGTGTTCCTTCAGGAAAGATGGCAATGACTTTTCCTTTTTTCTGCAGCTGGAGCGACTGGCGAAATGCCCGCATATTGATTTTTGTCATGATTGTTGCCTGTCCGGGATTTTCAGACATGTCTCGCCGGGAGCATACAAGAAGAGTATCGAACATATAAAGACCGAGACGGGTAAAATCCGGTTCAAATGCAAGCCTTCCTGCAACAAAAACCAGGCTTTCTGCAAGCTTTCGCGCATTTCCGCCTTCTCTGTACAGGAGATTGTAGATGGCGGGAGCATCCAGATGGCTTACGTGATTTGAAATCAAAGTCATGGGAAATTTATCAAGAACGGGAATAACCTCTTCGAGATTTTCGATGCCTTCGACTGAAAAGTTTTTCATGAGGGGTTCAAGAAATTCAACCATGAAGTCCCTGATGCCGGGAATGCTCTGCGTGTAGACTCCGACTTTGTCGAGGGCATCTTCAAAACGGAAACAGTCGAGGACCTTAGGCTGCGGGGTGGCCGCTGAAAGCTTTAAGAATTTCAGCAACATTTCTCTGGCTGCATCTTGATTGATGCCCAGTTTAATGAAGCTTTCAATATTTTTAAAAAATTCCTTCTGCCAGGGAGCCTGGGAAGCGCTTTTCTCATTTTCCATGCCTGAATGATACAGATCCCTGTTTGAAATGCAATTTCTTTTCATTAAAAAAAAGCTTTTTGTTTTTTTTCTTGCCTGCAGTAAGGCTGAAATTAAAAGGTTTCTATGGCTGGAAAAGGTGATTATTTAAACAGTGTAATTGGTCCGGGTTCCATTTTTGAAGGGAAATTTTATATTTCCGGTTCTTTAAAAATTGACGGGAAGTTCGAGGGAGAAATTAAAACCGAAGATGCGCTTGTTGTCGGGGAATCGGGTAAAATGAAGACGAACATCAGCGCACGTTCTGTTGTTGTTGCTGGCACCATGATCGGCAACATTACAGCCGATGAGGAAATCCGTCTGGAAAAAACAGGTAAAGTAATGGGCGATATGACGACTCCTGTTCTGCATGTTACACCGGGAGTGATTGCTCAGGGGCACATTACCATAACAGGCGGCCAGAAAAAAGATGTGCAGAAAATCATAGATG
>JAOUOA010000185.1 GCA_029880625.1 Spirochaetia bacterium | reverse complement strand
GCAGATGCTACCGAAAACGGAGCAGCTTCATATTGAAAAAACCGTTCCAGAATCCGGTTTGTGATCTGGTCGTACCTTGCGCCGCCCGTCCCGTGAATCATAAGATCAGAAATAAAAATTCGACAAAACAGAGTCAGAGTAACGGCTCGGGGATAAATATTAATATCATTAATATCGCTGCCCTGAATAAACGGACGTCTTTCTCCGTTTTTTACCACCCAGAAAGGGAGTTCTCCGGAAACTTCGTCCAGATCGGGGAGCGGCTGTGCTTTATTTTTTATTTTATGCAATTCTCTGTATTCGGTAAGAGATTCATTATAGATTTTACGAAACTCTTTTTCACGACTTATAATATATTCTTTAAATACCTGAAAGGACTCGGACTGAACGATTCTGCTTGTATATATGGTTTTAAGTCTGATTGAATGATTTTTTTCCCAGAGTTCTCTGAGCCGGATTCCCGGTTCGCATACAAATTCTGAAATTCGTATAATTTCCGTCAGAGAATCCAAATCTTCAGAAATCTGCGGAACCATCGACGGTACAAAAACTTCATAAAGCTCTTTTCGGTATCCGGAAAGACGTTTCATTATATTTTCTTTTGCTTCGGCGGGAATCTTCTGCCCGACAAGCGCAATTCCGGTAGAGGAAATGGGAAAGCTTTCTCTTGAAAGAAGTCCTGTTTTACCGCGGACAGGAAGATGAAGCGAAATATCTTCATCGTCCGTATCCACAATCATGTTAAGAGCAATTCCTCGCGCCGATTTTGCAAGAAAATGCGAAAGAAGATCTTTGGCAAGGATTCCTGGATGGTAAAAGATCGGCTGATGGCCTGTCACAATAAGAGGAGCGGATGGATCTGCATCTTTCCCTCTAAATTCGCTCCGGAGTTTTTTTATGGAGCTTTCCGCCCATTCAGGAAATGGAGCCAAAGTGTGCGTCTGAATTTTTTTTATCAGATCTTCCGGACTGTCAGGAATATACACTGCCATTTTTCAATCCAGATTATTTATATCCATCCGGCCAATTGCGAAAACCCACGGTTTCTTTTTGAAAAAAAGGCTCGCCTGCATCACTGCCAATCTGAAATCCCCAGTATTGATTTTCATTAAACAGATGATCCAGCAATTTTTCCTTCCCTTCAAACTGGGAACGATAGCATTCAATGGCATCTCGTTTCTGCTGCATATATTTTGAAATATCCAGAACAAACGAAGGTTCTTTTCTCAGGCGTATATGAACGGAAAAATAATAAATGACACGTTGGGGATAAAATGGATCGCCAGGGATATCTGATTTTGTCAGTTTTGCATAAAATCTTGATGCTTCCGCCAATTCTCCTGCAGCAATATGATCGGGATGAGCATCTTCAGGATAGGGTGCGAAAATGTATGCAGGTCTGAATTTTCGGATTTCTGATGCTACGACTTTTCTGTTTTCAATCGTATTTTCAAGATAGCGGTTTGGGAGCGGAAGCGTGATCCGTTCTGCCTGTAGAATTCCTGCCGCTTCTTTCGATTCACGAGCGCGGACTTCTGGACTTCCCTTTGGAGTCGGTTCGCCGTCAGTCAGATCCAGAATTAAAACTTTATGGCCCTGTGCGGCAAGCGCGGCAACCGTACCTCCCATGCCGATTTCAACGTCATCGGGGTGGGCGCCCATGCAAAGAATATTTCTTTTCATATGCTGAACAATAAAGTAAGAAGTCTTCCTTGAGTCAAATTAAACTGGAAAAATTTCACGGAGGATTCCAGGGCGGGTCAGAGCAAAATCATATTTTAAAGGATCTTCCGGATCAATTTTTTTTAAGTTTTCTGTAATTTCAATAGCTGTCGTCCAGTTGGGAGTATTTCGGGTTCTCAGTCCCAGCTTTTGTGAAACCTTCATAATATGAGTATCCAGGGGTATGACCAGTTCGGAGGATTTTTGATTCCTGTAAATATGAAAATCCGGAAAACCTTTTCTTGTCATCCACCTGAAAAACATACAGTAACGCTTTCTTGCTGACTGCTCTGAACCTGCGCCGATTAAATGACGGTACCCCTGAGTCTGTTTCTGCATGGGCACCGAATCCAGCAATGCGCTTCGCAGCCTGTCAATGCGATCAGCAAGATGATTGTTTCCCCTTGCTGAAAAAGAATTCAAAACACCGTAAAATTCGGCTGATTTTTTATGCAGAGAGGCTGCATGATCCTGGCCTCGTTTCAATTCCCCGCCTCCCAGGTCATCCTGTAAAATGATTCCTTCAAAAGTTCTATCTTCGCTCATGGTGCATATATAAATTTCCCGTAATGCATAAATCAAGGTTTTCACATCATCAGAATTCTGAAATCTATAATATAGATTTGATCCTTTAACTTTTTTATGCAGAAGATTGAAAACCGGAGAACTGCCGAATTCATAGAATAATTGTTCAAGAAATTTTTTCATGGCTGCAACATTTCCATATGCGAACATTGCTGATATAAAGGCAGTCATCTCGACATCTTGCAAATGCTTCAGCCTGTGAGGGAAAAGAATCGGATCCGTTTGGATGAACTCTTTTTTTGAATACAGAGAGACGAGATGATCAAGCTTATTCTTTAGCTGTTTTTCCAGAAAGGCCTTCCTTCTGCTTTTTCGCTATATCCGGTTCAGGCTGTAAAAATTCAAGAGCTAAAAATGTTGTATCGTCTGATGGCGTAAAACCTCCCCGGTAATCATACAGTCTATCTTTCAATTTTACACTGATCACATCAATGGATTCATCAATATTTTCTGTTAAAAACTCGGATAAATTTTTATCCCCGAATACCCGTTCGTCCGGGGCAAATGTTTCGGTTACTCCGTCTGAATACAAAAACAGCCTCTGCCCCGTTTCAACTTGAAAATAATTGATTTTGTAGGACCCTGGAAGAGCTCCCAGAAGCTTTTGAGAAAGAGAGATTTTCCGAATTTCTCCGCTGATTGAATCAAAAAGATATGGCGAAGGATGAGCCGCATTGATATGCTCAACCTCGCCAGTTTCTGTATTAATATCAAAGCCCAGCAGAGTAAGATATTCATGTCCCTGGTAACGATTTAGAAGAAAATCATTCAGCAAATCAAATGTATCTTTCAGATTGGCGCCGGATTCAAGGTGAGAACGTACGATGGAGCGCACCACGCTGACAAGGTATCCTGTGCCGAGTCCATGCCCGCTGACATCGCCCAGAAGACAGACAAAACGATCAGGCGATAAAACAATCATATCCAGATAATCGCCCGATACGGAGATGGCAGGCAGATTAAAGTAAGACAATTTAAATGATTTCAGATTAATTTCATCAAGTTTTGTAAAACTGTCCTGGATTTGTCCTGCCAGATTCAGCTCTCTCATCTTTTTTCTACGCTCAATTTCTCTGATTAATAGCGAATAATCTTTGATCATCATGGTTGCCAGACGCGATGCTTCCTGAAGATATCTGATTTCAGAAAGTTTATAGCGCCTTTGATCCTTTTTGTATCCCAGAAGGAGAGCTGCCTTCATCCCATCCAGGTTTATATCGGATGTTGAATACCTGTAATTTTTTCTAAAAACGTTCTCTTTCGCCTTTCCGCTGATTCCTAATGCCATATAAAAATTATTATGCAGCAAAAAACGATACAATCCCGCACCGCTTCCCCCCGAATAGGTAAGATAGGAAGTAACAGCCAGTTTATCAGGAAGAAGATACTTCCAGAAATTACTGCTTTCCTTAATACGGAATATTTTTATATCTTTTAATGTAATTTGCGGAAAAACAATTTCTGAAAACAATACGCTTACTTCTTCAAGATCCAGAGTTTTTTTGATCTCATTGATAAAAAACTCAACGCTGTGGCTGCTTTTTGTTGGAGATGAAAGCGTGGATGCTATATTTTCAAGAGACAGAGTAAGATCGGGAGAGAGGCGAAAAAATCTCCACTCAAAAAAAGAAGAGAGCTTTCTTTTCGCAGGATCAAGAAAAAATACGAGAATCAGTACAAAGATCAGATTCACTATCCACTCTTCAGATTTTTCCTGTTCCGGGAGAAAAATACTGTGGGCCATAAGAACTATGCCGTAAATACTGATCAGTCCAACAGACAGAACGGTTACCAGAATAGATTTTGTCAGAACAAACTGAAACGGCACAAGATAAATCCGGTAAGTTCCGTACAGGAGCGTTGCTGGAAACAAAATAAAAAGGAAAGACGGGTACTGAAACAGATTTCCTCCATGATACCATTGATCATAAAACTCAAACATCATCAGAGGCAGAAAGAGTCCGGAAAAAAAACCCAGAAGCAGGAGAGCTTTTTTCAGTTTTTCAATCGGATCTTCGTGTTTCTTAATCAGCTCATCAGTTAAAAAAGCAGAAACAAGAAATGAAACAAATATTAAAAAATACCATGAAATTCTTCTCAAAATAAAAAAAGTATGTTCATTGTTCCTGCCAACGTACGCTACAAGAATAATAAAAATAGTCAGAATCAGTTCCATAATTAGAAGGGGATGGTTTAAATTCCGTCCGGTAACTCGATAGCCCACATTGAGAAGGAAAAATGGCATGGAAAAAAGAAAAACCTGCCAGAAATATACGAATTTATGAATTGTGAAAGCGGCAATTGATAAAAAAATAAGAATGGACATTGTAAAACAAAAAATAGAAATATGCCAGTCATTGCCGTAATGCCGAAACCAAACACCCGCAAACAAAAATACATATGAAAAAAAGATAGGGATGGCGAATTCCCTCAAAAGGTCAGTAAGATTAAACTCAGAAGTTTTTACTAGATGCACGCCTTTTTCACTTAAAACTTCTGCAAAATCATATTGAGAAACAACGCTGACAGCATTCAATGGAGGAAAATTGTTTATTTTATAAATCTTTTTAATTTTTTCACCGGGGATTTGATCCCCAATATAAACGACTGTTCCATCAGGGAAATAATACCACGGAAGCACTCTGTTATCAGCAGAAAAAACAGAATAATATAAAAACGAAAGCAGTAAAAATGCAGGGAAATAAAATATCCTGTTCATCTAAATTTTTTCCTCGACATAAACAGGTCTACTGTTTTGAGAAGAAGCTTCTCTTTGAATTTCCAGAACCGGCGTCCTTCCATGACTGATTCGGTAAAGCTCATCGGGTTCAAATTCAAAATAATTTCTCCAGCCATAATTCAAATGAAATGGCTCATTGGCGGAACTATTTGTAATTTCAAAATGATAATCGGGGATGACAATAGTATTTCCATCAAGCAGATCAAATTCAGCTATAAATAAATCCATTTTAAATTCAGATCGGTTCAGTCCTGCATCTTTTCGAATCTGATTGATCAGTTTGGGCAGAGTAATGGGTTCATCCCTGTGAATGAGAGAATATATATGCCCGAGCAGTCCGGCGAGAATCAGACCCGCAGCGCCGACAACGCGAGATGAAAAGACAATAACAATATACCATTTATGATCGCCGGATGAAAATACTTCTGTCAGAGAAAGGACATTGGGCGATCGGATATTTTTTAATTTATAGCCTGGAATCTGCGCAGACGATGTGCCTTGAAGAAATTTTCGGATTCTTGCTGCAGTCTGAAATTCCTGATCATATTTGACAAGGTCTGCCACCCTTCCCGATAAAATACTCGCATGTATACTCAATGCAGCTTTGTCGGCAAAAACTTCTAGAGCCCTCTGCGAATATGAATGTTTTGGATTTTCGCCCAAAATCAGAAATCCCACCAGAGTTTTTCTGTACACAATTGGTTGAAGGACTTCAGCACGGAACTTATCCATCAACTCGCGAATTTCTTCAGGAATAATGGATTCTTCTCGGAAGATCAAATCAGGATTTCTGGATAAATATTCAAGGCAGTCTTCCAGAATACTGTAATAAGCTGATTCTTTTTTATATACAGTTCCATTTTTATAACTGTAGAAATAATAATGCTTTTTATCGGATTCAATAACAGCAAATCGTCCATGTCTGACGTCCAGCCAGTCCATAATCTCAGGAAAGATTTCATCGATCAGAGTTTCCATCGTAAAATGTCTTGCGACCAGATCAAGATGATGACTGTCTTTTCCGAAAAAAAAGCTGTATTCGCTGTCTTTCAGAACTTTCCTGAGTATCCTTTCCCGTGCAGGAAAAAGCACAAGAACCGAAATGACAATGAAAACAAAAGTTGCGATTTGGTTATAATACTCAATATCTCCAGGAATTACCCAGCGAATCAAATAATAAAGAA
>JAOUOA010000078.1 GCA_029880625.1 Spirochaetia bacterium | reverse complement strand
CCTTTTTATTTCAAAGGACCTGTTTTGCAGAATCCATTTAAAAAATAAAGAATAGACCTCACGGCAAAGATAATAAATTTTGCAGAATTATGATCTGGAAGATTCATCCCGACAACCCTGAAAAAAGAATTGTCCAGAAAATTGTCAAAGCCCTGAATGATGGGGAGATTTTTATCCTTCCGACAGACACTGTATATGCCCTTGTCTGCAGCATGGATGCCCCCCGTGCCATAGCAGAAATCTATAAAATTAAAGATATGCCCGAGTCACATCATTTGAGTATTCTATGCAGAGATGTGGCCAAGGCAAGTCAGTATGCAAAAAGTATTTCAGATCCGGTATTTCGTTTCATGAAGCATCATACGCCGGGGCCCTATACTTTTATTTTTAGCGCGAACAGAAACATGAATCGTCGCGGCACCGGAAAGCGAAAGACAGTAGGAATCAGAATTGTGGATCATGAGCTGATAAAAATACTTCTTGAAGAGTTTGACCGGCCTCTGGTGGCGTCGTCTCTTACCGTAAAAGATGAATATTTTACAGATCCCGATGAACTTGACAGAATTTACGGCCATCGGGTTCATGCAGTTGTCAGCGGAAAAATTCGTGAACATAATTTTTCTACTATTCTTGACTGTTCCGGGGACGGAATTACTCTGATCCGACAGGGCAGGGGAGATACGGCAGGACTTGATCTCGAAGAAGCGGGCGATGATGAGTAAAATATCCGGGAGTTTGATAGTCTTAATGTTTTAAATCTGACTGCGAAATCTAAAAAAGCCGAATGCAGTTCTTATCGGGATTTTATTTAAGCAAAATGATTCTATAACAATCCATTCGGCGGATAAAAAAATCTTTAATTAAGGAGAAGTGTTCATGTCCGGACATTCCAAATGGGCCAATATCAAGCATAAAAAGGAATCAACAGATAAAAAACGCGGGATTCTTTTTACAAAAATGACGAAGGAGCTGATGGTTGCTGCAAGAATTGGAGGTTCTGATCCTTCTTCCAATAACAGACTGCGAATTGCAATTTCTAAAGCCAGAGCGGTCAATGTACCGAGAGATACAATCGAACGTGCAATTAAAAAGGGCTCTGGAGAGCTTGAAGGCCAGACATTTGAAGATCTTACATATGAAATCTATGCTCAGGGCGGTGTTGGAATTATCGTTGAAGCTTTAACGGACAAGAAGACCCGGACCACCCCTGAAATTAAAAGTTCCGTAACCAAAATGGGCGCAAATCTTGCTGAAACCAATGCTGTGACGCGCCTTTTTCAAAAAAGAGGTTATATTACTGTTGAAAAAAATAGCATCAATGAAGAAGAGTTGATGGAACTTGTTATTGAGGCAGGAGCGGAAGATGTAGTCTCCGGTGATGAATACATCGAAATATTTACACTGCCGGAAGACTATTCCTCAGTAGCAGAAGCTTTATCTGTAAAAGAAATTTCGATTTCACAGTCCGGGATTCAGTATCTGCCCCTTGAAGGAACTGAAATCACTGTTTCTGATGTTGAAATGGCAAAAAAGAATTTGAAACTGATTGATATCCTTGAAGAGCATGATGATGTTCAGGCGATTTATCATAATATGCAGATTGATGATGATATCGTTGACAGTCTGGATATCTAAAGATCAAGTAATTGAAAGAATTATAAATAAAAGAACCTGTACAGAAATTATGAGAATCATTGGAATTGATCCGGGATATGCGATTACAGGATGGGGGCTTATCGAAAACAAGCCTGACTTGAAAGTAATTGAATACGGAGCAGTCAGTACGGATGCAGGAATTCCTCCTGCGAAGCGTCTTTTATTTCTGTACAATGAAATCAATGAAGTGCTTGAAACTTTCAAACCGGATGCGGCAGTCATTGAGAGTTTATTTTTCAGCACCAATAAAAAAACCGCTTCCGGCGTTTTTCAGGCCAGGGGCGTTCTTCTTCTTGCACTGGAAAATTACGGCTGCAGAATTCTTGAAATCCCTCCTGTGACGATCAAACAATCCGTTACCGGAAGCGGGAAGGCAAAAAAAGATGAAGTTTTGCGTATGGTTATGAGACTGCTGAAGATTGAAAATAAAATTTCTCCCGATGATATTTCTGATGCCCTTGCAGGAGCGATTGCAGGAGCATTTCATCTTTCATCGGAGGCCTATTATGCAGCTGTCAAAGGGGCAAAATGATTTCAGGATTGAAAGGAACAATAAGCGGATACGGCGCCTCAAAAATTTATCTTAATGTTTCCGGCGTTGAATACGAAGTCAATGTTCCCCTGAATGTCTTTGAAAAGCTACAGATGACAGGAAAAGGGCAGGACGTATTTCTGTTTGTATACCATCAATTTATGCAGGATGGTCAGAAGCTTTATGGTTTCCTCGATAGAAATCAAAGAGAATTTTTTTCAGCAGTTCAGAACATTAAAGGACTGGGAACCGCTCTTTCTTTAAGCATCCTTTCCCATCTTAGCGCAAAGCAGCTTATTGATCTTTGCGAAAAGAAGGATGTTCAATCCTTATGCAGAATACCGCGAATTGGAAAATCAACTGCAGAAACTCTTGTGTTTGAAGTCGGCCGTAAAATCGACCGCTGGAAGAAAGTCATTGCTCTGGATGAACAGGGACAGACTCAGCTGAAGGAATATGATGACGATGTGGTTCTGCAGGCGCTTGCTCAGCTCGGTTACCGCGACAGTCAGATACGGAGCGCCGTTGATAAATTAAAAAAAGAAATATCAGAAAAAAAGCTTGATTTTAATATCTCAGAAAAAATTCAATTTTGTCTTCAGGTAATTTAGTGAAGAAAACCCTTAAAGAAAAAAGGACTGTAATGACCCTCGGGCTGGTTGTTGATGATGACCGCATCCTTCTCGGTATGAAAAAACGGGGTTTTGGAAAAGGATACTGGAACGGATTCGGCGGGAAACTTCATTTCGGCGAAACTCTGTATGAAGGAATGAAGCGTGAACTTCATGAGGAAACTTCTCTGCTAATGATTGGCGCCGAAAGATCAGCTTTTCTTGAATTTTTTTTTGAAGATGGAATGATTCTGGAAGGAAATGTATTTTTAATTACTGAATTTTCAGGAATTGCAGTGGAAACCGATGAGATGAGTCCGCAATGGTTTTACATTAAAGAAATCCCCTATCATTCTATGTGGGAAGACGATCTTTACTGGATGCCTCATGTCCTGAACCGCAAGAAGGTTGCAGCAAGCTTTTCATTTACTTCCGGTCATAAACTTGCTGGCAAAAAAGTGTCCATTGTCTCCGATGAAAATTTTTTCAAAGAATACTCAGAACAGAGCCATTTATAACGTCTTAATATACTAAAACAGATTTCTGAACGGCATTGAGGGATTCCTCGGATTTTAGATGTTTCGTTTACTATTTTGCTTAATGATTATGGGCCTTTTGCTGCGAGAATTGTATGAATCAAAATAAAAAAAATAAAAAATTAAGCTTCAATCAGAATGTAGAAAGAATGGTTGAAAAAGCGATGAAGGTCCTGGAGATTGATCCGGGAACAGCCGCCGCCATTCAGTCCTGCAATTCCATTCTGCAGGTAAAGTTTCCAGTAAAAATTCGCGGACAGATTGAAATGTTTACCGGCTGGCGTGCCGTGCACAGCAACCACCGCCTTCCTTCAAAAGGCGGGATTCGTTACGCACCGGTTGTCAATCAGGATGAAGTAGAAGCTCTTGCAGCTCTGATGACTTATAAATGCGCAATTGTGGATGTGCCTTTTGGAGGGTCAAAAGGAGGACTTTTAATTGATCCGTCAAAATATTCCAGAGATGAACTGCAGCAGATCACCAGACGCTTTACTCTGGAACTCTGTAGAAAGGGCTTTTTAAGCCCTTTCTACAGAGTTCCTGCTCCTGATATGGGCACCGGTCAGAGAGAAATGGCCTGGATTGCAGATACCTACAAGCATCTTTTTCCGGAAGATATAAATTATACGGCATGTGTTACGGGAAAGCCTGTGGAGCATGGAGGGATCCGGGGAAGAGTTGAGGCAACAGGACGGGGAGTTCAATACGTTGTTCAGGAATTTTTCAGAAATGAGGATGCTGTTAAACGCGCAGGCATGAGCGGAGGACTGGATTGTAAAAGGGCCGTCATTCAGGGACTTGGAAATGTTGGCTTTCATGCAGCTAAATTTCTTTCAGAAGAAAATGGAGTAAAATTTATCTGTGTCATTGACTGGGACGGTAAAGTTACGAACTCTGACGGCATCAATATTCAGGATTTACGGAACCACTGGATCAAGCATAAGACATTCAGAGGATTTTCGGGAGGCGTTTTCGATGAAGACAGCGTTTCTGGACTGGAAATGGACTGTGATTTATTAATTCCTGCAGCTCTGGAATCTCAAATTACAATAGAGAATGCTGATCGAATCAAAGCAAAATTAATTGTGGAAGCGGCCAATGGTCCTGTTACCTATGAAGCCGATAAAATTCTGCTTAAGAAAAACGTCACCATTCTGCCAGATGTATATGTAAATGCAGGAGGCGTAATTGTATCCTATTTTGAGTGGATCCGGAACCTGTCGCATATCCGATTCGGAAGAATGCAGAGACGATATGAAGAAGTGAGAGGAAACAGTTATCTGAATGCACTGGAAACTCTGACCGGCAAAACCGTACCGGAACATTTTAAAAATGATGTGGTGAGAGGGGCTGATGAGCTGGATCTGGTCCGCTCCGGGCTGGATGACAGTATGCGAAATGCCTTCAATGAAATTTTCACGACCTTAAGAGATGATGACAGAATCGAGGATTACCGAACGGCAGCATTTGTAATTGCAATCAGAAAAATTTCCAGAAGTTATCTTGACCTCGGAATCTATTGAGGATTTTATTGCTCTATAGATGCTTGAAAGACTGAAATCCTACCCGTTTCTGCTGAAGTTTAATTTTCAGTTCCTCGTCCTTTTTTTTACTTTATTCTTAATTGCGAATTTAATTTTCCGAATTGTATTTTTTCTGTACAACTATGACCCGTCTTCCGAACTAAATATTGGCGGTCTATTCCTGTCATTTCTTGTAGGATTGCGTTTTGACATTGCGGTTTTTTCAATTGTGAATCTTATTCCGGCAGCAATACTGCTGCTTCCCCTGAAATTTTTTCAGGTTCAGAAGCATTTTTTCATTTATTCATCGCTTATGCTTCTTCTGAATTCGCCGGTTTATTTTTTAAACGGCATGGATGTGGCTTACTTTGAATATTCCGGAAAAAGAACTACATTTGAGCTTCTGGTTCTGAAAAAAGACGTTTTCAGTTTTTCACCCATGCTGTTGCTTGAGTATATCTGGCTGTTGCTCATTTTTGCAGGTCTTTTATACGTAAAATTTTATATTCTCCGTCTCTGGTTCCGTAGAGTAATGAAAACTTCCTATTTTACCGTACAGAGGAGGGTTATCGATTACATCCTTCTTCCGGTACTGATCGGTTTATTGCTGACGGGGATGCGCGGCGGACTGCAGCTTCGTTCGCTTCGTCCTGCAATGGCGTTTTTCAGCCCCAATTATTTTCTGGGGCATACGGCATCAAACTCAGCTTTTAATGTGATGAAGAGTTTTGGTACTGAGAATTCTGAGAAGATACATCGTCTGGATGAAAAAAAATCTATCCAGGTCGTGCGAAAATTGATCGAGGGAAAAAATGACAGCAATTTTATTTCCGATCAATACCCGCTTCTCCGAAAAACTAATTTTCAGGATTCTTCAAAAACCTACAATGTCGTTTTGATTGTGATGGAGAGCATGAATGCAGAAAATATCGGGATTCTGAACGAAGCGGCGCGAAAAAAAGATCTGACTCCAAATTTTGACCGATTGGCTCAAAAAGGCGTTTTTTTCTCCTCCTACTATTCCAATGCGAAGCGTTCTATTGAAGCTTTTCCTGCTATTCTTAACTCTCTTCCAGATATTCTTTCCACTCCTCTGATCACATCTGACTACGAAACCAATGCAACCTGGGGCATTGGAAATATTTTAAAATCCCGCGGGTATAGAACGCTTTTTTTTCATGGAGGCAGAAACGGCTCCATGGGTCTGGATCAGTATGCAAGTATCAGCGGTTTTGAAACTTACTTCGGCCTCAATGAATATTCTGCAAAACATGGGATGGACCGTTTTGATGGAAGCTGGGGAATCTACGATGATGCATTTTTTATTTATTTTTTTGAAGAAATTTTTCAGCTTGAGTCTCCATATTTTACAGTGATCTTTTCACTTTCCAATCATCATCCTTATAAACTCCCCGATCAGGGATGGGAGTGGATAAAAAACAGCAGTCTGACCGATCCGGAAAAAGGAATCCGATATGCAGATGAAGTACTGGGTGAATTTTTTAAAAAGGCTGAGAAGCTTCCGGATTTTCAAAATACTATTTTTATCGTTACATCCGATCATTATACATTTAATTCACTGAAGCCGGATCGTGATATCATGACCATGTTTCATGTTCCTTTGCTTATTTATGCACCCGGCATTTTGAAACCGGGAAGGGATGACAGAATATCCAATCATCTGAATCTGCTTCCGACGCTTCTGGATCTTCTAAAGATCAATACATACCACGCATCTGCAGGCAGATCTCTTTTCGAAGAACCGGAAAGAGATTTTACTTTTTTTCAAAATAACGGACTTTATACCTTTGCTGAAAATGATAAAGCTGTTGTAACGGATTTCGACCATTTGCTGATCTACTATCGCCGTTCAGGCAACAAATGGATTGTTACTGAAGATTTTCAGGAAAATATTAAAAATGAAATGTATGAAACGGGTCTTTCTTTTTTGCAGGTTTATCGCAATACAGTTGTCGGCAATGCTTTAATTTCTTCTGAATTCATGAAAGTGGAATAATTTGAGCCTGTTCTTGAATAAATTTCTCTTTTTTAAACGGTAAAAAATAAGTCTTCTGTTTATCCCTTAAAATGAAAGTTTATTGACATACAAAGAAATGAATTTTATAGGTGTAACGTTCTAATGATTTTCAATTCTCTGGCATTTCTTGCTTTTTTTCTGATCCTGCATTTTCTGTACTGGACAGTTCGCGACAGATACAGACTGGATTTAATTCTTGCGGCATCCGTTATTTTCTACGGCTACTGGAATGTTTTTTTCTTGTTTCATTTTCTTCTGGTTATTCTGATTAACTATCTCTTTTATCGATACCACAATTATCGTTATAGTAAAAACCAGATAATTTTTATTGTAGTCCTGAATCTACTGAATCTCGGATTTTTCAAGTATTATTACTTTTTTATTAAAATTATTGAAGATGCGTTTCTGATCAATCTGGAAACCCACCTCAGCATGCCGAAAATCATCCTTCCGCTTGCCATCAGTTTTTATACATTTCAGATTATCGCTTTGCAGGTAGACGTCTACAGAGGGGTTGTAAAAAATACAATTCCATTAAAGAAATTCTTTTTATTTATCATGTTTTTTCCTCAGCTGATTGCCGGTCCTATCATGCGGTATGATCAGTTCTTCCCGCAGCTGGAAAAAAAGAAACGATATTCCGATCTGGCCTTTAATGCCGGAATGATTTTAATTATCATGGGGATCCTCAAAAAAGTTGTCATTGCAGATTCAATTTCCCCGATTATAGACCCTTTCTTTAACGATCCAGCAGGGCATAACTGGCAGAGCAATTTGCTGGCGCTGTATGCTTTTGCAATTCAGATATATTCTGATTTCGCAGGTTATACAGATATGGCCTGCGGAATGGCTCTTCTTCTTGGATTTGATATCCCCGTAAATTTCAGAGCTCCCTATTTTTCCAGTTCATTCAGGGAGTTATGGCAAAGGTGGCACATTACGCTTTCCACCTGGCTCAGGGATTATCTCTATATTTCGCTCGGAGGCAGCAAGGGATCTGTTTTCAGGACACAGCTGAATATGTTTTTGACAATGCTCCTGGGCGGGCTCTGGCATGGAGCAAATTATACATTTGTCATATGGGGAGCGCTTCACGGACTTTATCTTTACCTGGAACGATTTCTGGGACTTTATCCGGGAAAAAATGAAAGTATTTTTATACGAATCTTAAGAATTTTTATTATTTTTCATCTTTCCGTATTCAGTCTTGTGTTTTTTCGGCCCGATTCCATTGAAAAATCCTTTCAGATTATACAGGGGCTTTTTTCTGCTGATGGAAAACTTTTTTATGGAGCAAATCAACTGGCTGTTTTTTTCCTGCTTGCAATTATTCTTCATGTATATGAATATAATAAGAAAAAAATTCACCTTAAGTTTAAATTGCGAAAAATACTGGTACCTATCGCCGGTTTTTTTACAGCAATTATGGTTGCAACTCTAACATCGAATGCAGCGCCTTTTATTTATTTTCAATTCTGATGAAAACTTTCATGAAAAAATATAATCTTCAGTTTTATTTTATCCTGTTTTTCCTTCTGGACAAACTGATTTTATTACCTATTTTTAAATTCAATATTACGGAAACTCTTCCGGGAACACCCTATCTTGAAACGCTGGAAAATAAAGAGCCGGAACGATTCCATACAGACGATTATAAAAATCATAAAAAGGTATGGCTTTTCGGTTCCTCAAGATCTCTGTGGTACTATGTTCTGCCGGTTCCGAAAAATACTCTGGCAGATCCATTTCTTGACCGGCATGCAAAAGAAAAACTGAATCAATACCATTTCGTACCTTTTGCAAGTCCGGGATCGAATACATCCATTTATTACGTGAGACTGAACCAGCTTTTAGAGAGAGGATATAAACCGGATCTCATTGCTCTTGAATTATCAATTTATGCTTTCAATCACAACAACCGTTTTGTTCATTCCAGTAAAATTGAAGGTTTTCCTTTGATGTTTACTCTCAAACATTCCAATGAAATGCCTTTTGAATTCTCCAGGGATATCATTACTTCACGAATTTTTGCAACAACACGTTACAAAATTACTGTAACAGGAATCAAACACAATCTTTTTGGTATCCGGCCGCCAGGACAAAATGCAATGTTGGAGCAGCTTTTTTCAGGTTCTGCAGATCCTTTTCAGGCTTTTTTTG
>JAOUOA010000061.1 GCA_029880625.1 Spirochaetia bacterium | reverse complement strand
ACAGGATGACAGGTTCAGAACGAGTTGATAAAATCTATGCAGATAAAGAATTTATGGATTTTAGAGAAGATGCTGTATTTACGGATCTCAAAGAATATATGTTTAGAATAAAGCTTCCACTTCCTATTCTGAAAAAAGAATTTTTTACCAATTATGAATATGATTCTAACATGTTTTATTTTTTAGAATTGATTTTGCAAAAAGCGCATCAGGAAAAGATTCCTGTTGTCATCTGGATTCAGAAAGAGCATCCTGAAATGAAAAAAATTATTTCTGAAAATAATATGGAGCAGAAATGGCTGGAAAAAATTTCGAAAATTTCACGGAACTATAATGCATCAATTGTCAATTTCAACGGAGATAAGGCTCTGCAATGTAATTATTATGGAGATGTCTTTCATGCTTCCGGCAGATGCATTACGGAAATGTCGTGGAAAATGATTGAAACGCTGGAAAAATAAAAAATACTCGCACCAAGGCCCTCCTCCTTATTTTCTGTACATAAAAGGGGGTTAAAAAACCCGCAATCAATTCGGTGATAATACAATGTTAGAAAAAACTTTAAAAATGTTCTTTGGAACAAAGCATGAAAGGGATATCAGAAGGATATTGCCTCTGGTTGAAACAGCCAATTCCATGGAACCTGAAATTCAGAAGCTTTCCGATGAGGAACTGGGAGCCAAAACTGACATTTTTAAGAAGAGACTGGCCGCCGGAGAAACCCTGGATGACATTCTTCCCGAAGCATTTGCTGTTGTCAGAGAAGCTGCCTGGCGCACACTGGGACTTCGTCATTTTGATGTCCAGCTGATTGGAGGAATTGTTCTTCATCAGGGTAAAATTGCCGAAATGAAAACAGGAGAGGGAAAAACACTGACATCAACCCTCGCCGTTTACCTCAATTCTTTATCAGGAAAGGGCGTTCATATCGTTACTGTAAACGATTATCTTGCAAAACGCGATGCGAACTGGATGAAGCCCATTTATGATCTTTTGAATGTAAGCGTCGGTATTATCCAGCATGATATGGACTTTTCTGAAAGAAAGGAAGCATATTCTGCAGACATCACCTATGGAACCAATAATGAATATGGTTTTGATTTTCTGCGTGACAATATGGTTTCCGACAGGGATTATCAGGTTCAGCGAAAGCATAATTTTGCAATTGTGGACGAAGTGGATTCCATTCTGGTGGATGAAGCAAGGACTCCTCTCATTATTTCAGGCCCCACTGAAGAAAATACAGAAAAATACGGAATTGTTGATAAAGTAATCCGCAAACTGGTTGCAGCAGAAGAGACCGCTCCGGAACCTCCGCCCAAGATTGTGGAGCCCGGAAAGGAAGAACCGCATGTCATTGACGGCTGGTACTTTGATATTGACGAAAAATCCAGAAACGTAATGCTTACTGACGAAGGCGTTCATAAAATTGAAGAGCTTCTGAATATTGATAACCTTTATGCACCTGACAGGGTGGACTACGTTGCGCATGTATCCCAGGCCTTGAAGGCGCATCTTATTTTTAAAGACGAAGTGGATTATGTGGTCCGCGACAATGAGGTGATTATTGTTGATGAGCATACAGGACGTTTGATGGAAGGAAGGCGTTATTCGGACGGCCTGCACCAGGCGATTGAAGCGAAAGAACATGTGGAAATCAAGCAGGAAACTCAGACTCTTGCTTCCATAACATTCCAGAATTTTTTTAGAATTTATTCAAAACTTTCCGGAATGACTGGAACTGCAGATACAGAAGCGGAAGAATTTAAAAAGATCTACGGTCTTGAAGTTGTTGTCATACCGACCAATGTTCCTGTTGCAAGAAAAGATTTTCCTGACCGTGTTTACAGGACTGAGCGGGAAAAATTTATCGCAATTGCTGACGAAATTAAAAACTGTATAGATCGGGGACAGCCTGTCCTTGTGGGAACCGTCTCCATTGAAAAATCGGAAACCCTTTCCCGACTGCTGAAAAAAGAAGGCATTCAGCACAATGTTCTTAATGCAAAACAGCATCAGCGGGAGGCGGAAGTTGTTGAAAATGCCGGAAAAACTTCTGCTGTAACGATAGCAACAAATATGGCAGGCCGGGGAACGGATATTGTTCTGGGAGGCGCTCCTGCATATTTATCTGATATTGAAGAACTGGAAGATGAAGAAGCTGCTCTCAATGAATTTAAAACATGTATTCTGAAAAAACGCTTCGATGATGCAGAAGCCTGCATCCCCTCAATTGAAAGTTCAGCGGGAAAACGAAAAGCACATGAAATCATGGAAATGGCAAAAGTCTGGCTTTCGCATCATAACAATGTTCTTGAAGCAGGCGGACTTCATATCATTGGAACGGAACGCCATGAGTCAAGACGGATTGACAATCAGCTCCGGGGAAGATCCGGACGTCAGGGCGATCCGGGTTCCAGCAGATTTTATCTGAGTCTGGAAGACAATCTCATGAGGATTTTCGGCGGTCCCAGGATCATGAGTCTTATGGAAAAGCTGGGAATGCAGGAAGGTCAGGAACTGGAAGCCAAAATGGTCGACCGGGCAATTGAAAGAGCACAGAAGCGGGTTGAGAGTCATAACTTTGATATGAGAAAGCATCTTCTTGAATATGATGATGTGATGAACCGTCAGCGTGAATATGTTTATGAAGAAAGAAATAAATTTCTGGATAACAATCATGTCAGAGAAAATCTTTTGGAATGGACAAAGGATGTCCTGGATGATAGGATTCAGGACTACTGTCCAGGAAATGATCCGCATCGATGGAATCTTTCTGACATTCAGGAATGGCTTCAAACACTGAATATACAGATTGAAATTTCGCCTGAAAAAGTAGGCAGATCGGGCAGGGCGCAGAAAGATCTATTTGATTTAATCTGGAACGAGTGCGAAAGAGTTTATAATAGAAAAGTAGAATCTGTAGGCGAAGAAGCCATGAATTACGTAGAAAGGCGCATCGGACTTGATATCATTGATTCTAAATGGAAGGAACACCTGTATTCCATGGATCATCTGCGTGAAGGGATCTGGGCAACTTCCTATTCTGAAAGAAACCCGCTTGTAGAATACAAGCTACAGGGCTTTCGTCTTTTTGATGAATTTGTTGCCTCTATCAAGGATCAGGTAACGGAGTTTTTGTTTCGTGTACAGATTGATACTTCTGCACAGCTTCAGCCTGTTGAAATCCGGGGCAGAGATGCCGGTACAGAAATGCACAATGAAGTTGAAATGTTTTCCGCTCCATCAGATGAAGCTGGAAATGCATCGATTGTTTCGCCGTCAATGGATGGACATCATGGCAGAAAAGGGAATGTTACATCTGTATCCGGGGGGGGATCATCCAGGAGAAAAAGCTCGCGAAAGCGACGATAAATTCAGTTTAGATGGGGGCTCTGTTTTGAATCTGCAAAAATTTTGTAGATCCCGCCCTTGTCGCGAAGGGCGTCTTTCCAGCCTTCTTCAGGGTTTTTATGAAATACAATTCTGGCAGAAGCCTTGTGGATTACCCATGCGCCCTGCTTCATTTCATTTTCAAGCTGTCCCGGCGCCCATCCGGAAAATCCGAGAAAAATATGGATATCGGGCCTGTCTTCAATGGGAAGAGTTTTCCAGTAATCTACATTAAAGTAATTCTCAAGTTTTCGAAATGAAGGTTCAAATACAACACCCTCAACAGGTTTGATTGAACTTTCGCTGTTTTCCACTCCGGGAACATCGGAATGGAGGACAAAGATGTATTCCTGCTGAACCGGGCCGCCCACATAAATCGGACAGCTGTAACCGCGTTCATTCTGGTAATCAGGCATAACATCCCCCAGAGTAAGTTTTGAACACCGGTTCACAACCAGTCCGAAAGCCCCTTCATGATTGTGTTCGAGGATTAAAACAACAGTCTGGTAAAAATTAGGATCTGACATATTACTTTCTGAAATCAGAAAGTACCCTTTCAGAGATTCAGGATATGTCTCATTGTAGTTTTTTTCAAAATCCATGCTGAACCGTTAAAATTTATCATATGAATGATCCGGTACACTGCAAGAAAAAAAATGAGTTTTTTTTTGAAAATTATCCAGGCGGATGCTCAAATATTTCAATTTCTGGATTGGCTTCAGTAAAGCTTTTCAGTCTGAAATCGCTTTTAAATAAAACAACGGGATTTTCTTTTTCATCACGCAGAATTAAATCATAACTGCTGAATTTTTTAATATCCTCTTCTTTGATCCAGCGTGAGCATTCATAGCCCAGGTTTTCAAGTCTGCAGGGTGCCTGGTATTCATCCTGAAGGCGGAATTGAAAAACTTCGAACTGAAGCTGTCCAACAGCACCTATGATCGTGGATCCATCCTGAGAAGAAAAAGTCTGAACCACACCTTCTTCCGAAAGTTCTGTAACTCCTTTGCGAAAACTTTTCAGTTTTCCTGTATCGGTAGGAACAAGTCTTGCAAACATTTCAGGTGCATATCGTGGAAGAGGATGAAAATCAGGGACAGTGCCTGTGTAGAGAATATCTCCGATCTGATAGAGTCCCGGATTGATCAGTCCGATGATATCGCCGGGAAAAGCTGTATCAATTGTGCTTCTTTCCTGTCCGAAAAATGCAACCGGGCTGGATAATTTTACCTGTTTTTTCAATCGCGCTACGCTGACATTCATTCCTCTTTCAAATTTGCCGCTTGTAATCCTTACAAATGCGACACGGTCTCTGTGCATGCGGTTCATATTTGCCTGCAGCTTAAATACAAATGCTGAAAAATCTTCAGATTTCGGAATAAGCGATCCGCCGCTTTTCAGATTGATTTCAGCAGGAGGGGGAGCGAGTTCAAGAAAACGCTTCAAAAAAAGTTCCACTCCGAAATTTGTAATTGCACTTCCGAAAAAAACTGGAGTAATTTCTCCGGCAAGAAACAGTTCCATGTCAAAATCAGAAAGACCGTCTTTTACAAGTTCAACTCCTTCGCGAAAACTGTGGTAAAGATCTTCATCCATCATGGATTTCAATTCAGGATCGTCAAGTCCGCTGACAGAATCAGGTGCCCGGTAAGCTCCTCCTGTTACGCGTTCGTAACGGTGAACCATATTGTTTTTTAAATCATATACGCCTTTAAAATCCTGACCTGAACCCATTGGCCAGAACATCGGCGTTGCAGAAATGTTCAGAGTTTTTTCTACATCGTCTATTAAAACGAAGGGATCCAGAGCAGGCATATCCATTTTATTAATAAATGTAATAATGGGAATTTTTCTTTCGCGGCAGACATGAAAAAGCTTGATCGTTTGAGGTTCAACGCCGCTGGAGGCGTCCAGGAGCATGACGGCTGAATCGGCCGCCATTAAAGTTCGGTATGTATCTTCAGAAAAATCCTGATGGCCCGGAGTATCCAGAAGATTCAGACAGCAGTCTTCATATTCAAACTGCAGAGCTGCAGTTGAAACGGAAATTCCTCTTTCTTTCTCCATGGTCATCCAGTCAGATTTTGTAGATTTTCTGTCCTTTCTGGCGCGGACATGGCCAGCAAGCTGAATGGCTCCTCCGTAAAGAAGCAGTTTTTCAGTTAACGTAGTTTTCCCTGCATCTGGATGCGCAATAATTGCGAAAGCTCTTCTTCTTTGAATCTCATCCTCAAGACTTTTTATTTTTTTTTCACTGGACAGATTTTCTTCCATACTAATTAGTCATAACTGTAAAACCCTCCGGTATGACAAATGAAATCTGATTCTTCAAATGATTCAATTATAAAGAAAAAAAAAGACCTTCAGGGGAAGCCGTCTCCGGAATTCTGGATTCCTGACGATGAATTTGAAAGAAGTGATTTCCCTTTTGATAATAATTCCTCAACTGAACGTCCCATAAAGAATAAGAAAACTTCCGCTCAGACTTTATCTCAGGAAATCACGAAAAGCCAGAAACCAGATCCAAAGGTGAGCGGCTGGGCTCCTCCGGCTCTCAGGTCTTCATATCCTGGAGAGAAAACAAGCGGAACTTCTCAGGGGAACCATGAGGGAAGAAATCAGCAGAATAAAACAGAACCTTCCGTACGGGATCATAAGGTTCATCTTTCACGACCACAGAAAGATCAACAGATCCAGCCTTCTGGAGATGCTTCACTATCCTATTTGAAAAGCATGATTCTGGAACAGCCGGTCAATACGCTTCATTTACTGCGAAACTGGTATTTTAAAAAATACATTCCCGGATCGTCTGGGATCGAATCCATCCATCCCCATGACAGAATTTTTATTATCCTGGCAAGCGCAGGAGAACAAATCACCGGGAAACTTTTTGAAATCATGAGTCCTTCGGAACGGCAGAATTTTATTGAGATCCTTTCTGAAAATAAAGAATTTAATTCGTATCAGGTTTTAACAGTCAGAACAGAATTTATGAACAGTGTTTCAAATTTATAATAGAATAATTTAATGTTTTTATTTTATACAAATTTATATGCAGGATTGATTGCTGTTGTATGTGCAGGATTTACTGCAGATGTATTTGCAATGCAGCTGGACATATTTCTTTACCTGTTTATATTTTTCTCCACTCTTTTTGTTTACAGTTTTGATCGAACAAAGGAATTTTCGATTGCAGATCAGATCAATTCTCCAGTGAGAACAGCATTTCTTAAACGTTTCAGGAAACTTATTTTTACTATTACATGGATCAGTTTTGTCATTGGTCTTGCTTTATTCTTTTTTCTGAACAGAGCTTCCATGTATGCTGCGGGTTTTGCAGGAATCTTTACTATAATCTATTTTTTCCTTCCGAGTATAATGAAGAAAAACCTTTTCATTCAGGGGGCAATGAAGCCGTTTGTGCTCGGCATAACATGGACCATAATTACAGTCGGTCTTCCCGTCCTTCATTCACGGACTGAAGCAGACAGACATCTTCTTTTTTTTGCGCTGTCAATGTTTCTACTTTTTACAACAGCAGGACTCTGGTTTGATTTCAGAGACAGGAGAGGCGACAGCCGTGATCAGAAAGGAAATTCGGCTAATTTTATTTCTGAAAAAAAATTTTTAATTATGATCGCATTGATCAGTCTTTCCAATCTGATGATCGCATCTATCTATATAAAATCAATCCCGCTGATACTTTTATCTGGATATTATCTTTTTATTTCAATTTTCTACAGAGAATTAAAAGTTTTACATGAAGGAGATGAAAGAATGTATCTGGTATTTATAGACCTTCCGCTTTTTTTTATCCCGGCAGCAGCTCAAATTGTAATTACACTGCCTTATTGAAGAGCAACTCTGAAATATGCTCTGAAAGGTTTGCTGTTTCGTCGTTTCTTTTAATGTTTCATTTTTTTTAACTTTTTTATGGATTCAATGTTTCCCTGTGCAGCAGCTTTTTTATGCCATTCTTCTGCTAACTTATGGCTATGTTTTACACCCCATCCATTGTAGTACATTTTTCCAAGATGCATCTGAGCATCGGAATGTCCCATCCTTGCTGCTTTTTCCAGAAAAGGAAATGCCTGTTTGAATTTTTTTTGGTCATACAGAGATTTTCCTTTCTGATAAAGTTGTTCAGCTGATTCGATATTTTCTGCACTATTTTCTGCATACAAAATATCGGTTTGAAAAAAAGAGAGAGCCATGAAAAGGCCTGTGACAAATATAAAAAAATTAAATGGATTCATTTCAGTAACCTCAATAACTTCATAATTTATAAAACCGATTTGATTTAGCCAGTGAATTTTCATATCTTTGTCATATGAATTGATATAAAAAAAAGGCGGTTCAAAATGAACCGCCGGAGTCCTGCATCATTCAGGGGAGATCAATTAACTTTCTTAAAAATAGTTCATTATAATCAATATTCAAAGTCTGTGAATATTAATGTGAGATTCATTAGCTTTATCTGATTTCAGACAATGATCTCAATTTAGAGCGGACTGAAGGGGCTTCTCTGATGAAATTCAGTGAACTTTCCTTCTAAAACCATCTTGAAACAATAATAGATTACGGAAAAATAAGAAAAACGGCAATCAATAAATTTTGGAATCCTAACTGTAAATAAAGCTATCCTTGCACGGATATACCAGAGCGTATTGGAAATTCCTGCTTTCTGATCTCCAATATGATTAGAAATCTTTACTACTTTTTTACTGCAGAAAAAAGATTGATTGATTTGTGAGGAAGATTTTTTGAACTGTTTAAATGCTTGAAACAGAAACTCTTGGTTTTCCCGTTGATGAAGTTGTAAAAAGAGTTGCCTTTGTCAAACAGCTTCTTCCTTCTCTGGGAAGGCGCCTATTATCCTATCAGGATGAAGTCAATGTGCGTCTTTCAGATTCACCGGATACGGATCGGCTTATGATGACAAGAGCGGACCGTTATATTGAGACAGATTTAATCAAGGCAATTCGGGAAAAATTTCCTTCTGACAGCATTACCTCCGAAGAAGAAGGAGAAGAAGATTTATCCGGAGAGTTTCACTGGTGGCTGGATCCCGTTGACGGAACAAAAAATTATATACACGGTCTTCCTCTTTTTGCTATTTCTGCAGGTCTGACGTTTCGGGGGGATCCCGTAGCCGGAATTGTAGAGGTCCCTGCATTACGGGATACCTATCATGCAATACTGACTGCCGGAGCTTATAAAAATGAATCTCCCATACAGGTTTCCAATGTGGACTCAATCGAGAGAAGCATGATCACAAACGGCCTCCCTTTTAACCGGAAAGAAATTCTGGGAGAACTTCTTTCTGATATTTCTGCTTTTATTTCCAGCGGTATAGGACTTCGCAGAACAGGATCAGCAGTTCTTGATTTGTGCTGGGTTGCGGAAGGCCGGTTTGACGCCATGTGGGACAGGAGTCTGCGTCCCTGGGACAGCTGCGCAGCTTCGGTTATCATTACTGAATCTGGAGGGAAAATCAGCGGGTTTAACGGCGAAGCCTATCACGTAAAACTTCCTGATCTTGTTGCGGCTAATGCATCCATCCATGCTACTGTAATTGAAATTCTTCACCGCAAGCGCAATATTGAAATTTCAAACTGATATGGATCTGCCTTTCCTTGCTGTAAATATGGCAATGACTCTTGACGGGAAGGTGGCTTTGCCGGACGGAAAGTGGTATGGCTGTTCTTCGCCTGAAGATAGAAGGCGAATGTCTTTGATTCGAAAAATCTCAGATGCGCTTATCATGGGAGTCAATTCAATCGAAAATGACGATCCGTCTCCTTCTGTAAATGGAGGAAAAGGCCCCGTTCCTGTTGTGATTGCAAGAAACCGCCTTCCATCACATAGAAAAAAAGTTTTTCATGACAGCCGGACTATCCTTTTAGCGGGGGAAAAAATCAGGAAAGATGATATGAAATTATTTCAGAATCTCTGCCGGGTTGAAGTTAAAAATGAAGAGGATCTGGAACCAGTAAATATTCTTCGTTTTCTTTATCATCTGGGATACGAAAAGATCCTGCTTGAGGGCGGGCCCAAACTTAACCATTCATTTTTCAGGAAAAATCTTGTTGATGAGCTCAACCTTACTATTGTGCCTTTTATTTTCGGTCAGAAAAGCCTTCCGGGAATTGTTGACGGTAATTCAGTTTTTCCAAATTTTTTAAATGAGAACTGGATTCTTGAATTATGCGAAAAATCCGATAATGAAGTATTTCTTCGTTACGCTAAAAAAAAGCCTCATAATAATATTAAAATTTAATTGAATCACTCTCCCGATTAGTTTTAACTGTATTTGTCCGGATCTTCTTGAATAAAAAAAATTCAGCAATTCCTGTAAAATTGAATCCGTTAGCTTTAACGCATGGTTAAGATCTGTAAAAAGATGCAGAATTTTAACCATGCCAATCAGAGATATAAATATAAAAATTCAGGGAAACTATATACATCATTCTTCTTTTTCAAAATATAGATCTTCAATATTCCACCAGTAAGCGCCGTGGATAGGAGCAATGCCTTTCAGTGAAGAGCGGTAG